>JACPXS010000087.1 GCA_016196415.1 Candidatus Omnitrophota bacterium | reverse complement strand
GGAAAAAATAGAAACGTCCCCAATTTTCCCCCAGCTTGAGGCGGGGCTAGAATACGAAGGGCAGGACGTACGGGGCGACGGCTTTAGCGATCGAGACGCCGGACGCGGCCAGCTCCAGCGTCCCGTGCGCGACCAACCCAACTCCTCCAATCAATCCGTTGATCACTCCGAGCAGCGTCCCGATAATGGGCGGGCCGTTGAACGTTCCCGCCAATGTTGAGACGGGCACCTGGAGCACGCCGGAGATCACCTCTTGGACGCCCCGGACGATCTCGGCGTGGGCCGGGGGCGCCACCAGCAGCCACCCGATGACCGCAATCGCGACCGGACTGAGGCACGTCAACGTCTTCGTGTTCGTTGGGCCCCCCCTGGGTTGAATCCAGCGGCCATCTCCACCAATCCGCCAACGGTCACTTGGAGCGCACGGGCCGTGCCCGCAAACAGCCCCACGACCGTCCCCACCACCGGCGGGCTGGTCATCGTGGCCTCGATCACCGTGCGAGGCAGCTCAAACAGCAGCCCTCCGACGACCTGGCCAGCTCCGTGGAGCACGCTCGGCTCGGTGTTCGATTTTTCGGCGGCCTCGAAAGATTCTGCGGCGAGCAGGACCGCGGCGGCGATGCCGAAGGCGATCCCTCTTCCCAAGACGGTCAGCCTCCGTAGTGCCATCCCGTGTCCATCAACGTCAGCGCGGGCTCGTCCTTCCGCACGCCCGCTTCAACAACCTCGCCGATGACAAGCGCGTGATCGCCCTGCTCATTGGCGATCTCGCGGACTTCGCACTCCACGTACGCAATCGCCTCATCCAGGATGGGCGACCCGGTCTTCCCCGCCCGGTGCGGCACCGTCTTCAATTTCTCCCCCACCACCGAAGCCGGTTTGACAAAATGCTCCGCCAGCGCCTTCTGATCCTTGCCCAACAGGTTGACAGAAAAGACCCGCTCGCGTTTGATCATCTCAAGTGAGTGCGAGTCCTTCTTGATCCCCAGCGCCACCAGCGGCGGGGTAAAGGAGACCTGGGTGAGCCATGTGGCGGTGAACGCGTTGAGCTGAGAATCCTGTTTGACGCCCACGACATACACGCCGTGCGGAATCTTCCTCAGCGAAACCTTCTTCGCTTGCAGATCCATCCTTGGCCCTCACGACGCCAACGATCGCTCACACGTAGCGCTGGAAAAACTGCATTGTGCGCTGCCACGCCAGCGCCGCGTCCTGCGCGCGATAGACGGCAGGCCGAGCGTCGTTGAAAAACGAGTGGTCCGCTTCCGGATACCAATAGACGTCGATGGACTTCCCGTACTTCTCGCGTCCTTCGAGGAGCCGGTCGACCTCCTGCTTGGTTACCCACGCATCGTTCCCCGCCGCGTGATAGAGAACCGGGCACAAGAGGTAGTCCAGCGTCTCCAGCGGAGGCACCTTGCCGTAATACGCCACCGCGGCCTTCAGATCCGAGTTGTGGGCCGCCTGAGTCAACACGAGGGTGCCGCCCATGCTCAAACCCATCGCGCCGATGCGCAAGGGATCGACGAACGCGCACGTCTTGAGATAGCTCGTCGCCGCGTTGAGATCACGGAGGGCCGCCTGCGTGGAGAGCGCGTTCATCAACGCGGCCGCCTCCTGAGGCGTGTGGGCCGTCTTGGAACCCAAGCGGGCGTACAGATCCGGGGCCAGCGCCGCATACCCTTCCTGGGCCAATCGCCTGGCAAGATCCTTGATGTGGTCGTTGAGCCCCCACCATTCATGGAGGAGCAGGACCGCCGGCGCCGGATCGCCTCCCTGGAGCGGTTTGGCGAGGAAGGCGTTGATCGCCCAGCCGTCGCTGGAAAACTGCACCGTCTCGGACGCCCATCCCCCGACGCGCGCCACGGTCCCCGTCATCTCAGCCGCCGAGTTCCTTGAGGATGTCCGCAAAGGGCTTGGCCACGCAGGTAAAAACGGGGGTGTCCCGCAACGTGTAGCTGCTGCTGGCTGTCTCGCGCAATTCCTGGACGAGGTCCAAGAACTCCTGCGGCGCGTCCGTCTCAAACGCCACGACGAACTCCTGGTCATCGAGGCCGAACGAGTAGGTGGTATGCAGTCGGACCGACGGGTACTTGTTCCCGATGCGGATATGCTCATCCATCATCGCCTGGCGCTGCTCGAAGGGCAGCTGGTACCACGGCCGCGTTTTGACAAAGGGGTAGACGAACAGGTACTTCGAGCGGGCCGGGGTGATGAACCGCCTGCGATCTTGATGATCCGGATCGAGTTGATCGACGTAGGTGGAGCGCTTGGTCATGGAGAGATACGCCTGCGGCATCGAGAGGTAGCCGGCCAGTTGGGTCTGCCGGATCGCCGCCGAGAACGCCTGCAAGTCTTCAAGCCGGCTGCCAACGCTCCAGATGAGGAAATCCATGTCCGGCTTCAGCCCGATCAGCGAATAGCTCAATACCAGAAGCCGCTTCGCGTAGATCTGAATCACGCCTTGCAGCTCCCCCCCCTGTTTGTACTTGGCGGCCCTGGACAATCGGCGCCAGGACGGATCCACTCGATAGAAGCAGAAACTCACCAGTTGCCGCACATCGGGCGTATTCGAAGGGCGGCGGGGCGCGGGATCTGTCCGGGGAGTTGGGGTCGTCGCTTCTGCCATCGGCGTGGTCATCACCTAGATAAGCCGCTGATACTCCTCGGGACGAAGGCGCCATACGGGAACACCGCAGAACCGATCGCCCTCCGGGCAGTAGGGGCTTGCCTTGGCTTGGGACCGGACCCAGCACGGGGCTTGGAGGTACCGGCCGATCTCAGGAAACCGCTCGCTCACCTGCAGCACCTCGTCGCGGCAGGCGCGCCAGATCTCTTCCTGCGCCGTGTAGCACAGACGCTGCACCCACTTATGGTGAAAATGGAGCAGGTCGCCCGATTCTTCAAACCGGATCGGAAACGCGTTGGGCAACAAGTACAGCGCGAACTCCTCCGAGACCCCCAGATTCAAGAGCTGCTCGATCGCGCCCCAGGTGCGCGTCATCGCCTCCCGGTAGCAGGCCAGGGCTTCATCGCTGGATGCGATGAGCGGCGGCACAAGGTAGTCGGGCCGACCGCTGATGAAATGGCATGCCAGGATGGGCCGGGAGGCCGGCACCATCCGGTGGCGCTGATCCTGGGAATCCGCCGTATGCGAGAGCTTCTTCTTAAAGGTGAAGTGCGGGTGGGCCATCGTCCGCGAGAGCTTGCTGACGGTCGTGAGCGTCAGCGACTCGGCGAGGTAACGATTCTTCGCGGGATCCAAGACCAGCGCGATGGCTTGCGCCTCTGAGAGCTGACCAGGCACGAGCCCGAGCACCGAGCGCACGGCCTGCGCCATCGTCCCCTGCGCATGCACCTTGTAGTCGATGAGTTTGGACGTCGCGGTTCCCAGCTCCGCGTCAAAATCGTCCAGGAACTGTTTGGTGGCGCCGTTGCGCGAAGCGCCGTGAAACTGCTCAAACGCCTGGTACTCCACCGTCTCTTCGAATGGCATCGGATCATCCGCGAGCGCCATGAAGTGCGGATCGATCTTGGCGACCTCATCCACCATCCGCTGAATCACGATCCGCTGCTCGAACGGGGCATCGAATTGCTGGCACATCCGCCAGTAGCGATGGAGCGTGAGCCCGCTGATGGTGTGGTAGAGGTGGGCGTGCGTCGCCACCGGCAGCGCATAGCGGGCGACTTCCTGGCACCGCTTCTCACCAGCTCGATGAGCCGGTGGTAGTCGTCCATTTGCTGATGCACGGCCTGGAGGTAGATGGTGCGCGCCGGCTCCTCAAGCGGCGGGATCGTGAAGTGCTCCGGCTTCACTTCCACATAACGTTGGCTCACTTGTTCTGAATTATAAAACGGGTGTGAGTGGAGGAAGGACCAGAGGAACTGCCGCGAGACTTTCTCCAGGACGAACTGGAACGTCGGGTGCTGGATGGTCGTGTGATGGCCGGCTTTGTAGATGCTCTCCGCGATGCGATCGCGCTGCTCCCGTGATGTGTCATCTCGACCCACATCTTCGGAGGAGATGACCTTGGAGGAGTAGCAGGTCCGAGCCGTGGCGATGGCCAGGTTGTACGGCTCCTGGAAGTAGTTCTCAAGGCGCACAACCGGCTCAGGAGTTAACGTGGCGTGTCGAGCGGAGGTAGTCATTGACGTGGATACGCCCCATCTTACTCGGTTAGGAGCGGTTTTTCAACGCCGATACGGAATCGCCTCAGCGAGACGCTCGGGATGTCGTCAGCGGTTGAGAGGCCAGCGATGGTCCGAGCGATCTTGGTGGCGTGAACGCAATGGAGGGAAGACCGGCGTCTACGTCTCACGGGTGGAATATGTGCTCTGTGCGTATTGGGGGTAAAGAAAAAAAGCAAGATGTGTTAGGGCTGGGTTGGCGTCGGTGGGGTTGGTAAAGGCAGTTTGACTTCGATGAGCAATGCGAGCTTTACGGCATCGTGCGCTACAGATGTTCGAGGAAGTCTTCTCGCGTCAGCTCAATGTCGTGCAGGATGCTGCGGAGCAGACCCGGCGGGAGGTCCTCACCTCGATGCATGGGAACGACCGTTGCGCGGCCATCGGGATGGCGCAGGTAGAGATGGCTGCCCTTTTGACGGATTCGTTGAAACCCAAGACGCTCAAGTAGACGGACTAACTCGGTGGGTTTGAGGACGGGAAGCTTGCTCACGCAGACACGTTCACCTGTTGGACACCAATGAAGCGAAGGGGCTGGGCGCGTTTCCCTTCGACTTCAAGACAGAGTTCGATGGCTTCTCGCACGCGCTTGAGCAATTCCGGAATGGAACGGGCGTGCGTGTGACATCCTCTCAAGTCGGGCACTTTGGCGATGTACGCACCCGTTTCGTCTTGTTCGATGAGGACCGTGTAGGTGAATTGGCGCATTCGTCCCTTCTCCTGACTGGTAGTGTACCGGAGGGATGCTTCGCCGTCAATGATTACACCCACAACTGCCGATCTAATGAACGACGCTGTATCGCTTCCGCGACGTGGTCAGGAATTTGTTCGGGGTCTGCCAGAGCAGCGATCAACAAGACCTTGGCTGCTCTGGCTGCCGGGTGGAGGGTCAAGGGTGTCGGGGATCGAGCGACGGAGCGACGCCTTCACCCTCCAGCCTTCACCCTTCACCGAGAGCGCCCCGCAGTTATCTTGAGAGGCGCTCTTAACGTAGGTCTTCGGCTCTTCGAGCATCTCCTGCATCCGCTGCGGGGTTGCTCGCTCTGTCACGATGTGAATCATGCCCTGAGTTAGACTTCCAGGATTTTCGGGGCTTCGGTGAGGATGCGGCAGCCAGCCTTCGTGACGACGACCATGTCCTCGATGCGCATCCCGCCCGCATCGAGGTAGTAGAGCCCGGGTTCCACCGTGACGACCATGCCGGCTTTCAGCAGATCGGGCTTAGTGCTCACGCGCGGCGGCTCATGGATCTCCAGCCCTACGCCATGGCCGGTGCCGTGGAAGAAGCCCTGCATGCGCCCGTCCTGCTCGCCGGTCTTGAAGTCCTGCCGCTCAAAAGAGTCCAGGATCGCTCTGTGAATGGCTGAGCCGTCCACCCCGTCTTTGATCATCCGGAAGGCGATCTCCTGGCCCTCGCTGACCGCCTCAAACATCCGCTTCACCTTCGGCGAGGCCCTACCCTTCACGACGGTCCGGGTGATGTCCGCAAAGTAGCGGCTAGTCGCATGCTGCGGGAAGACATCCATCACGATCGGCTCGTTGGCCTTCAGGACGCCTGAGCCTTCGTTGTGCGGATCGACGGCTTGGATGCCGCAGGCGACGATCGTGTGCTGGGCGACGCAGTCCCGCTCCATCATCGTCAGGTGCATCGCCTTGCGCAGCAGCTCCGCGGTCAGCGGCTTGCCGCCGAGCCAGAGGGCGCCGTCCGGCTTGTCGAGGTGCCGCGTGCCGGCAAGCAAGCAGCGAGGGCTGCCGAATTCCTGCGCGGCCTCCGCACGCCGCTCGAACGCGTCTCGTAAATGGCCCGCTTCAAACTCACCATCGAATACGACGGCGGGCCGTTT
>JACPXS010000083.1 GCA_016196415.1 Candidatus Omnitrophota bacterium | reverse complement strand
TCATGCACTGCCTGCTCTTTGCGGTCCTTCGCTATCAGGTCCCCATCATGTCATTCATGATCGTCTTGGCGGCGTTTGCGGTCTGGCGATGGCTCCTCAACCACAGACCCTCAGCGTCATCGTCCCAGCCCTGAACGAAGAGCTCTCGATCAGCCCTGTCCTGGAACGGCTCAGGACGGCGAAGGAGGAGCTGCTCCATCGCGGAGAGGTCGGCGAGGTGGAGCTGCTCGTCGTTGACGATGGATCAACGGATCGGACGCCGGAGATCGTCCGATCCTTCCCGGAGGTCCGGCTGATTCGCCACCAGGTCAGGCAGGGCTATGGAGCCGCCCTGAAGACCGGCTTTCGACACGCCCGAGGCCAGTATCTGGCCTTCCTGGACGCCGACGCCAGCTACCGTCCTGAGTCGCTTCCCGAGTTGGTCCATCGCCTCATTGCGGAACAGGCCGATCTGGTGATTGGCTCGCGGATGATGACCCCCCGCAACGGGATGCCGAGGATCCGCTACGTGGGGAACTGGCTCTTCGCCCGGCTCCTCGGGTGGCTGGTCGGGCGGCGGATCACCGATTCCGCCAGCGGGATGCGGGTCTTTCGGCGATCGGCGCTGCCCGCGCTCTTGCCGCTTCCGGACGGACTGCATCTGACCCCGGTGATGAGCACCCGGGCGCTCCATGAAGGGCTGCGGCTGATCGAGGTGCCGATCCCGTACGATGAGCGAGCGGGTCGCTCGAAGCTGAGCGTCATCCGCGATGGGCTGCGATTTCTCTCGAGCATCCTCACGATCAGCCGGCTCTACAATCCGCTGAAGTTCTTTGGGTGGCTGGGGATGGGGGTCTTGGTCGCCGCCTTCCTCCTGGGGATCGGCCCTGTGACGCACTACCTCCAGGTCCGCCGCGTCGAGGAGACAGCGATCTACCGGCTCCTGACGATCATGGTGCTGGTGGTGACCGGCATCAACCTGGTGACGTTTGGGGCGTTCTGCAACCAGGTCTTGGCCATCCTGTATCCGAGTCGTCCTCCCACGAAAGGGTTGTGGAGCCGCCTGCTGTTGCGTCAGCGGGTCGTGCGCTCAGCCGGATGGGTTGGGGGTGGCTGTGTCCTTGCCGCGATCCTGCTCAACTCTCACGCCATCTCGCAGTACCTGCGGACCGGGCACGTCTTCGTCCACTGGTCCTCCATCTTGACCGGTGCGGCCCTCTTTCTGACCGGGGCTCAGCTCCTCATGAGTCGCTTCCTGCTGACCGTGCTGGAGGAACTCCAGCATTGTCAGCGCGAGGCGGTCACGTTTCACGCGTCTGATGGGACCCATCCCTGAATTGACCCGTTTGCTGCTGTGTCCGGAATGCCGCCAGGACCTTCCCGCCTTGGCCGAGTGGCCGGCCGCTGGCGTGCGTTGCGCCGGCTGCCAAGCCGTCTACCGCATCGAGGGCGGCATCCCCCGGTTTGTCCAGACGGACGGCTACGCAGGCAGTTTCAGTTTCGAGTGGTTGCGTCATCGCCGCACGCAACTGGACGCAGAAGCGGGAGGCGAATCCGAGCGGGAATTTCGCCGCAAGACCGGCCTGCGCCCGGAGGACGTCAGGGGCAAGCTGGTCCTCGACGCGGGCTGCGGCATGGGCCGGTTTGCCGACGTCGTGAGTCGCTGGGGTGGCCGGGTCGTCGCGGTGGACCTCAGCCGGGCGGTGGAGGCGGCGCAGGAAAACCTCCAGGGTCGCGCCAGCGCCGTCTTCCAGGCGGACCTCTCGCGGCTGCCCTTTCGAGAAGGGGGCTTCGATCTGATCTACAGCATCGGGGTGCTTCATCACACGCCACACGCCGAAGGGGCGTTTCGACACCTCGTGCGCGCTCTCGCCCCCGGGGGCACGATCGCGATCTGGGTGTACCCGGACGACCACGGCGTGTGGATGAAGTTCTCCGACTCCTACCGCCGCTACACGGTCAGATGGCCCTCTGGCGGTCTCTATGCCCTCTGCCATGCGGCGATCCCGTTCTATTATCTCCTCAAGATCCCGCTTCTTGGGCGGCTGCTGTGGACCGTCTTGCCGATGTCCGTGCATCCGAATCCACGCTGGCGCGTGTTGGATACCTTCGATTGGTATTCGCCCCGCTATCAGTCACGGCACACCTATCCGGAGGTGTCCCGGTGGTTTCAGGCGGCGGGGCTGACCGCCATCACGCTCCTCGACGTGCCCATTGCCGTGTCTGGAGTGAAACGCCCAGAACATGAACAGGCGGCCTGACGTGACACAGCTCAGGTGGCGTCTCGGACTGGCGCTCGTGCTGCTCGTCGGAGTCAGCCAGGTCTTTTCGCGCGAGCGGGCGTTCTTCGCGGCTGGCGATCCCCGCGTCTTGCTCGATGTTCGAGACGACGTGCGGGAGTATGACGACCTGGCGGACTGGCCGAGCGCGTTTGGCCAGTTCGACAACCACGGATTCGTCCACTGCGCCTCAGGCGCATTCACCGAGGCGGGCTGGTGTCTTCCACCCGGGACGAGCGGGACCCTCCGGTATCTCCTCCCGAATCTGCCGGAGAGCCGAGCCCTGCTGGTGCGGCTGTTCTTCTTCCGACGGAATCCCCACGCCACCACCCGATTGCTGGTCTACCGAGAAGGGGAGGAGACGCCGAGACTGGTCTTCGAGAACGTGTACTTTGCCGACACACGCCTTGACCTGTCTGCCGCCCTTTCGAGTCCTGGAGGACGCGTCGTGCTCAGCTTTGAGGGAGCCAACCCGACGAGCGCGCCTGACGTGGTCCTCCAATATGTTGAGGCGCGGCTCGTTGCCGAGCCGCTGCCGGAGCCCGTGCCGCTTGGGCGGATGGTCGTCGCCTTTGTGGCCGTGGGCCTGTGTCTGTTGCCGCTGGGGAGCTGGCGCATCCTGCTTCCGTTGTGGGCGATCCTCACATGCGGATTTGCGCTGCGCTACGCTGCCCTCACGCAGGTCTTGTACCTCCATCCCGACCTCGATGCGGCGGGCTACCAACTCCTCGCCAGGAAGATGCAGTTCTTTTCGAGCACGGGATTCTACTCAGCCCAGTTCAGCGCCCGCGAGCCGCTGTTCATCGCGATCATCAAAGGGTTCATGTGGTCGAACTGTGCCTGTTGCTGGTGTTCATCGAGGCGGCATTCATGGACACGCTCAAGTCGCTCTGGTTGCGGGTTGGTGTCGCCGGCGTGCTGGGCGGGCTGCTGGCACTGCTGCGAACCAATTACCTCATGGGGCTGATCGTGCCGCTCTGCGTCGCCTTTGTCCGGCGCACGCCCAGGACCCTGTTGGCGGCCACCATCGCGGTCTTCATCATGGCGGGTCTCTACGCCCCCCATCACTGGAACGGCTACCGCCTGACCGGCGACTGGTTTTTCTACCCGAACGCCCGCTGGTGGGCCAACATCGAGTTTGCGGGCCAGCCAGGATGGCCGAGCAAACTCGAGATGTGGCGCGACACGGAGGGCCGAGAACTCAAAATGACCCCGTTTGAGTATTTCTTCGGCCTGCACACGATCCCGGAGCTGGCGGTCGGCAACCTGCGTGGGCTCTGCAAGGTGGTCCGGCACATGGAGGTGGTCGCCTTCCACCGAAGAGTCACCAGAGCCACCGGACTGCATCTGGGGGTGGTGGATGGGGTGTTTCAACTGTTGGGCATCGTCGGGCTCTTCCTCGCGGGGTTCACGCGACGGTGGTGGATGCCGCTGATGTTGCTGTGTCTGCTGGCCCACGTCGTCTTCCTCTATGACCGGGGGGTGGTGGAGCCGTGGCGACATACCTATCACGCGTTCCCGTTGATGGTGTTCGGCGTCCTGCTGACACTCGCCGCCATCGGCCGTGTGGGTCAGAAACTGGTGGTGAGATGAAGACGCCGATTCGGGTGCTCATGGTCGCGACCTACTTCCATCCGATCGTGGGGGGCACCGAGCGCCAGGCCTTCGCCTTGGCGAAGGGGTTGCTGAAGCAGGGCCATTCGGTGACCGTGGCGACGTGTCGCTTCCCCCATCTGGGAGCGTTTGAAGTGGTGGACGGCATCCCCATCCATCGCGTGATCCGTCCGCATGCCCGCGGTGCGGTCTACGCCATGTCCTATCTCTCATCGCTGATGGCCTTCCTCGTCCGGTGGCGAAGGCAGTACGATGTGATCCACACGCATTTCTTGTATCTGGACGCGGCGGCGGCGGGATTCTTGCGCACCCGCCTTCACAAACCGGTGGTGGCCAAGGCGGCCTGTGGAGGGACCTTCGGGGATGTCGCCCGATGGCGCCGGGTGCCGTTCGGTTCGCTGTTCCGTCCGGCCCTCAAACAGGTTGATTGCATCGTGGCCCTGAGCCGGCAAGTCAAGGAAGAACTGCTTGCGTACGGCCTGCAGAGCAGCCGGATTGTCCAGGTCCCCAATGGGGTGGAGACGGAGCGATTTCGGCCGGCAGACCGTCGGGACGTCATCAGGCGCACACTGGGATGGCAGGGGCGGATCGTGGTCTTCGTGGGCCGGCTGGCTCCCCAAAAGGGGCTGCTCAATCTCCTTGAAGCGTGGGCCCAGGTCGCGCCACGTCTCTCCGACGCCACCCTGCTCCTCATCGGAAGCGGACCTCAGGAAGAGCAGTTGAAGCGCCTGGCAAGGCGCCTGGACCTCGAACGCCGCCTGAGGTTCGTCGGAGAGCAGGCTGACGTCCTTCCGTATCTCCAAGCGGCTGATCTGGTGGTCCTGCCATCGCTGGCGGAGGGCATGTCGAACGCCTTGTTGGAAGCCATGGCGTGCGGGCTTCCATGCGTGGCGAGCCGGATCGGAGGCAATGTGGAGCTCGTGACCGACGGCGAGAACGGCTGTCTGGTCGAGCCCGGGCATCCTGAGCAGCTTGCCGAGGCCATCACCAGACTGTTGCAGGATGAGCAAGCGCGCCGCCGTTTCGGTGCAGAGGGGCGGCACAGGGTGGAACGCCACTACGCCATGGGCCGGATCACCGAGCGCTACCTCACACTGTATCGAGACCTGCTGAACGGAGGCGGTGATGGCGCCGCGGCGTGAGCAGAGGGCTGGGCTCTGGGTCCAGCTCGATCGAGCGATTGCCGGGGAGCACCCGCACGCGACCATCTTCCATCCCCAGTGGCTCTCGGTTCGGGCCCAGGTCCTCGCAGCCAGGCACGCGGCACCGCATGCGCAAGGCGTCCTGGTGGACATCGGCTGTGGTCAGAAGCCATTTGACCAGATCTTCCGCACGCAGGTCACCACCTACGTCGGGATCGATCACCCGCTGACGGTTCATCCGCTCAATGGATCCAGGGCTGACGTGTTGGCGACGATCATGCAGTTGCCCCTGCGCAGCCAGTCGGTGGACACCGTCCTGCTGACGGAGGTCCTTGAGCATCTGCCCGAACCCGTGGCGGCGCTGCGCGAGCTTCACCGCCTGCTGAAACCGGGTGGGGTGCTCCTGCTGACGGCGCCGATGATCTACAACCTCCATGGAAGCCCCCAGGATTTTTTCCGCTTCACCCCGGATGGCTTGAGCTACCTTCTGGCGCAGGCCGGATTCCACCCGCTGGAGCTGCGGCCGTTAGGATCGTTGGGGACGACGCTCGGCACCCTGATGAACAACTGGCTCACCGTGGTCCTCGAGAAGTCCCTTCTGCTTCGCGTCCTTCGCCGGACGCTCCTGCTTCCTGTGCTGTGGGTCATCTTCGCGGGGGTCAATCTGTGTGGTTGGCTGATGGACATGCTCATCCATGAGCCCCGCTTTGCGTTTAACCATTTGGCCATTGCCCAACGGACCTCATGACCCTGACGCTTCATCACGCCTCAGCGCCTCCTGAGACGCAGGCCCAGCCCCCGCCGGAGCCCGTCATCAGAGGGTGGAGAAATCGGCTGCGGCGGTATTACTTCGCCGAGGTGAGCGCCTATCTCAAGTTTCTGGTGGCGCCTGGACAGTCGGTGCTTGAGCTTGGCTGCCGTGATGGGCACCTGTTAGCGCAGCTTGCGCCTTCCAGGGGAGTCGGGCTTGATTCGTCACCGCCGCTTGTCAGCATGGCGCGGAGCCGCTACCCGTCGCTCACGTTCGACGTGCTGGAGCCGGGTCCGATCACGGTGGAAGGAACCTTTGATGTCATCATCCTGACCCATGTGGTGGATGTCATGGAAGACGTCTACCACGCCCTGACCCAGTTGCGGCGATGCTGCCATCGGGGAACACGGCTCATCCTCATCACCCATAGCTACCTGTGGGCGCCGATCCTCGTGGGGCTGGAGCGGCTGGGGCTCAAGCGCATGAAAGGGGCCTATGCCTGGCTGTCACTCAATGATCTCCAACATCTGTTGCTCTCGGCGGATTTTGAAGTGGTCAGGCGGGAATACCGCACCCTGCTGCCGGTGTGGATCCCAGGGGTGTCGTGGGTCGTCAACCGCATCCTGGGGAAGCTGCCAGTGGTCTGGAAGCTCGGGATGGATCAATGGGTGGTGGCCCGTCCCCTGAAGATCCCGGCCGTCCCGGAAGATCCGGTCGTCTCGGTCGTGGTGCCTTGCCGCAACGAGCGCGGCACGATTGCCGCGGTGGTTGAGCGCACGCCCGAGATGGGTCGTCGGACTGAGTTCATCGTTGTCGAAGGCCACTCCACGGACGGCACGCGTGAGGAACTCGCAGCCGTGCAGCGGCGCTATCCTGAACGAGACATCACGATCATCGAGCAGGAGGGGCAGGGCAAGGGCGATGCGGTTCGCCGAGGGTTTGCGGCGGCCACCGGCGACATCGTCATGATCCTTGATGCGGATCTGTCCGTCAGCCCCGAAGTCCTGCCGCGGTTCACGGACGCCCTCGTGAGGGGCTCCTGCGAGTTTGCGATCGGCTCGCGGTTGGTCTACCCCATGCCGGCCCAGGCGATGCAGCCCGTGAACATGATCGGCAACATGCTCTTTGGCCGCGCCTTCTCGTTCCTGTTGGGCTACCAGATCAAGGATACGCTCTGCGGAACGAAGGCGCTGTGGCGGCGGGACTACGAACGCCTGGCCTCCCAGCGGGCATTCTTCGGCTTCATTGATCCCTTTGGCGACTTTGACTTGATCCTCGGGGCTGCCAAGCTGAGTCTCAAGGTCCTCGAGGTTCCGGTCCGCTATCAGGCGCGGGTCTACGGCACCACCAACATCCGGCGCTGGTGGCACGGATGCTTGCTGATGCTGATGCTGGGGCGGGCGCTGGTGAAGATGAAGCTGCAATAATGAAGATCCTGATGGTCAATCCCAACGTCACCGTCGGTGGGGCCCAGAAGATCATGCTGTATCTGGCCCAGGGGCTCCAGGAGCGGGGCCACCGCGTGGTGATCTACACGACCGTGGTTGACCACACCAACCTGCCGCCATTCAGCCGCACGCTCACGTACCATCTCGACGACGTCCCCATCCTGCGCGCCGGGGGCGAGTTGGCCAACTTTACG
>JACPXS010000080.1 GCA_016196415.1 Candidatus Omnitrophota bacterium | reverse complement strand
TTCCCGTTGATGCCCGGCGTGGGGATGAAGATGCCCACTTCGTAGAGCGCGATGATCGCCAGGGTGAAGATGAGTTTGCGCCGTAATTCGGGGATACTCCATGCGTTGACGAGGGCGTTGAGCAGCTTGAACATCAGCGACCGATTCCGCCATTACGGCCCAGGCGCCGATTCAGCGCCCGGAGCGGTTGGTGGACGATCGAGGAACTCAATCGAGCCTCCAGCCTGTTCGACCTTGGACTTCGCCGATTCGCTGGCTTGGTGCACGGTAACGCTTAGGCGTTTGGTCAATGAGCCTTCCCCCAAGAGTTTCACTCGATGGCTCCGGTCGTCGATCAGGCCGAGCTCCGCCAGCCGGTCCAGTGTGACTCGCTCGCCATCCCTGCAGCGGTTGAGCTGGTGCACGTTGATGATCTCGACGGGGATCGATCGTCCGCTCGCCTTGTACCGAAGGCCTCGTTTGGGCATCTGGCGGATCAGCGGGGTTCGGCCTCCTTCAAATCCCGGTCGCTTCCCTGAACCGCTTCGGGCCCGTTGGCCCTTCTGCCCTCGCGTGGCCGTTTTTCCGTGACCGGAGCCGATGCCGCGCCCGACACGTTTACGTCGGTGCCGGGATCCCGGTACGGCGGGAATCGTCGACACGTTCATCGCACCTTGCGCCAAATAATGCTCATGCCCCATCCGATTCAATGATGACTCGCCGCCGTTCCCGGATGGCCTCTTCGGTTTCCAGAGTCTGCAAGCCCTTCAGGGTTGCCTTGACCAGATTCACGGCGTTGCCCGAGCCGAGGCATTTCGTCAGGATGTCGCGGATCCCGCACGCCTCGCAGACCGCGCGGACCGCCCCGCCCGCGATAATGCCCGTCCCAGGGCTGGCGGGTTTCAGCAGTACTCGGGCGGCATCAAAGCCGCCGATCACTTCATGCGGGATGGTCGTGCCTTTGAGCGACACGGTGATCATGTTCCGTTGGGCTTGGAGGAAGCCCTTTCGGATGGCATCGGCCGCCTCGTTCGATTTCCCCAGCGCCATGCCCACGCGCCCGTTGCCATCCCCCACAATCGCCAAGGCGTTGAAGGCAAGCCGCTTGCCGCCCTTATGAACCTTGGCGACGCGGTTGATGCCGATCAGCTTTTCAAACAGCTGCGGGGTATCGCCATGCGCCTGGTCTCGTTGCCGTGAACGTTGCCCGTCGCGCGCCATCGTTACACCTGGATGCCTCCTGCTCGAAGCGCTTCTGCGAGCGCTTGCACCCGTCCATGATACGGATACCCGCCCCGGTCAAACACGACACGAGCCGCGCCCTGCTTGAGGGCATCCGCGGCCACGACGGTTCCGAGCACTTTGGCCGCAGCCACCGTGCCCCATCGACGGAGGTGCTTCAACCGCTCATCCTGCGTTGACCAGCCTCGAAGTGTCTTGCCGGCCAAGTCGTCAATCAGTTGCACGTACAGATGCTTGTGGCTTCTGAAGACACATAGGCGCGGCCGTTGAGGCAGGCCGGCCACTTTTTTACGGATCCGTCGATGGCGGATGCGCCGTTTCTGTGCTCGGTTGACCCCGGCGCTCATCATGACCCCCATCCGTCGTCAGCCTACGCGGCGGCCTTCGCGCCGGAACCGGTTGCCGCTTTGCCCGCTTTGCGTCGAATGATTTCGCCCACATACTTGATGCCTTTTCCTTTATACGGCTCCGGCGGCGCGACTCGTCGAATCGTGGCGGCGAGCTGCCCGACCAGGTATTTATCGATTCCTCTGACCACCACGGTGGTCGGTTTGGGCACTTCAATGGTGATGCCTTCTGGAATGGGGACAAGGACCGGGTGTGAGAACCCCACGTGAAGGGAGAGCTGCTTGCCCTGGAGCTGCGCCCGGTAGCCGACCCCCACCACCTCAAGCTCCTTGGAGAAGCCATTGACCACGCCCTGCACCATATTCGCCATGAGGGCTCGGTAGAGGCCGTGCATGGCTTTGTCTGAGGGCTCGTTGCCCGAGCGCTCCACCGTGAGCCGTTGGCCTTCTGCCTTCACGGTCAGGATGGCGGGGATCGTGAGGGAGAGGTGCCCTTTGGGACCCTCGATGCGCACCGACGATCCGGTCAGCGCAGTGTGCACCCCGGCGGGGATCGGAATCGGCGCACGTCCAATTCGCGACATTGTCACAATATCAACGGGTTACCAGACATAGCAGATCACCTCACCGCCAAGCCGCTGCTGATAGGCCTGCCGCTCCGTGGTGATTCCTTTTGACGTCGAGACGATCGCGACGCCCAATCCTCCAAGCACTCGTGGCAACGCATCCGCTCGACGATACATCCGGACGCCGGGCCTGGACATCCGAATTAACTGGGTAATGGCGGGCGTTTTCTTGACATACTTTAGATAGACGCGGATGGCGCGCTGCGCCGGCGTCTCTCCGACCGTTTTGTAGGTCCGGATGAAGCCTTCCTGCTTGAGGACCTCAAGGATTCGAACCAAGGCTCCTGAGAACCGGAGCTCCACGGCGGGATGTTTCGCCTGAGAGGCGTTTCGAATTTTGGTCAGCCCGTCACTGATTGAATCGCTCATCCGGCTTCACCTCTACCAACTGGCTTTGACAAGCCCGGGGATTTCTCCACGCCATGCCATCTCCCGAAAGCACATCCGGCACAACCCAAACCGCCGGAAGTAACTCCGGCGCCGGCTGCACCGGGAGCAGCGGTTGACAGCCCGGACCTGAAATTTTGGTGTCCGTTTCGCTCGTTCAATCCATGAGGCACGCGCCATGATCCCTCGCTATGTGGCTATTTGGCGGCAAACGGGAACCCGAAGCCCTTCAAGAGCGCAAAGGCCTCCTCGCGGGTTGCCGCTCTGGTCACCACGACGATATCCATGCCGAATGGTGCGGCCTGGTCAATCGGCACTTCAGGGAAGATCGTGTGTTCGATCAAGCCGAAGCTGTAGTTCCCGCACTCATCAAATCCTCGAGGGCTCAACCCCCTGAAGTCCCGAATCCTCGGCAACGCGGCATGGACCAGCCGGTCAAGAAACTCGTACATCCGCGCCCGGCGCAGGGTCACCTTGCAACCCACTGGATCGTTCTCACGGATTTTAAAGTTCGAGATCGCTTTTTTCGCGCGCGTGATGACCGGCCGCTGGCCCGCGATCAGCGCCAGATCCCGCTGGACTGCCTCAAGGAACTTCGCGTCATGGGCCGCTTCCCCGCAGCCCACGTTGAGCACGATCTTCTCCAGCCGGGCCGATGCCATCGGGTTGCGGTGGTTGAACTGTTTCATGAGGGCTGGGACGATCTCGTGTCGGTACCGCTCCAGCATTCGGGGTTTCGCGTGCGATGTCGTGATCAAGGCGCTCGATGCCGCGTTGCTCATGGTAGCGTCCCAGGCTCTACACCGTGGTCTGACAGCGTCGGCAGACCCGCTGTTTCGTTCCATCGGAGGCGCTGAGCCAACCGATTCGCGATGGTCTGTGGCAGTTCGCGCACACCAGGGCCAGTTTGGAGAGCGCGATGGGCGCCTCGCGCTCCACAATACCGCCCGCTTGGTTCTGTGGGCTCCGTCGCTCAAAATGCTTTACGAGATTGATCCGCTCAACCAGCGCCGATGATCGCTCCGGCCAGACCTGTAATACCTTGCCGCTTTTGCTCTTATCCTTGCCGCTCAGCACGGAAACGGTATCGCCCTTTTTCACGCGCGCCATGAGTCAAACGACCTCCGGAGCCAGCGAGATGATCTTCATAAATCGCCGCTCGCGCAGCTCACGGGCCACCGGGCCAAAGACCCGGGTGCCTTTCGGGTTGTTCTGCGGGTCGATCAGCACGACGGCGTTGGAATCGAACTTCAGCGTTGTGCCATCCGGGCGGCGGATGGGGGCCTTTGTCCGCACGACCACGCAGCGGACCACGTCGCCTTTCTTCGCCAGGGCATCCGGATCCGCCTCGCGCACATGCGCCGAGATCACGTCTCCGATACCGGCCTTCCGTTTATTGGCCCGTCCAACGACTCCGATTGCCCAAACTTTCTTTGCTCCGGAGTTATCGGCGACCTTTAAGTGTGTTCGCACAGCAATCATCGTCGTGCCGAGTGTTGAGTTAGGCGCAGGGTTGCTGAGGGGCCGGCATCGGCTCGGCGACGGTTCGCTGAGCGCGTGCTGGCTCTTCGTTTCCTGGGACCGGCGGGGCGCTGGACGCGCGCCTGAGAATTTCCACTAGGCGCCACCGCTTATCTTTTGACAAGGGACGCGTCTCCATGATCTTGACCCAGTCGCCAACCGAAGCCTGGTTAGCCTCATCATGGGCCTTGAATGACGTCACTTGCTTGATCGTCCGATTGTACTTTGGATGGCGCACCAGCCGGACGATTCGCACCACGATGGTTTTCTGCATAGCGTTGCTGGTGACTACGCCGATTCGGACCTTGCGTTGATTGCGAGCTGTTGGCGGGGCTGTCGTCGTTGACATCGTGTCACCCTTGAGGCGATTCAGCGCTCGGGCGTCGCTGTTCCCTGAGCACGGTCTGCACGCGAGCCATCTGCCGTCGCATCGCGCCGATCAGGTGAACTTGGGTGAGCGAGCCTTGGGTGGCCTTCACCCGGTGCTGCCAGAGTTCCTGGCGCAACTTCTCCAACTGCGCCTGGAGATCCGCCGGCGCTAACGCCCGCAGCTCTTTAGTTCGCGGCCGTCGGTCCGCCATCGTTAGCCCCCCACCTCATCTTTGCGACTGACAAACCGTGCTCGGAGCGGCAGTTTTGAGGCCGCCAGGCGAAAGGCCTGCTTTGCGAGCAGCTCAGGGATGCCATCCACTTCGAATAACATCCGCCCGCGCTTGACGACGGCCACCCAATGGTCGACGAGCCCCTTCCCCGCCCCCATCGGTTTTTCCTGGCCGTGCACCGTGACCGGTTTATCGGGAAAGATCCGGAGCCACACCTTTCCTCCCCGGCTCAGTGACCGACTGATGGCAACACGCCCCGACGTTTTCCGCGAAACGCCTTCCGATACTTGATGCGCTTGGGCAAGAGCAAGGGCATTGCTTACGAAGCCGCTTCGGCGCCGGCAGGCGCTTCAACCGCTGTCCGCTGCCGCGCAGCGGCTTTCGCCCGCTGCTCCAGCGACACCAGATCACCCAGGCACACCCAGACCTTTGTTCCGATACAGCCAGCCGTCGTATGGGCGGTGGCGGACCCAAAACGGATGTTCGAGCGAAGCGTGCTGAGCGGCACCGTACCCGTCCGATACACTTCGCGTCGGGTCATTTCAGATCCGGCCAGCCGGCCATCACAGACGACCTTGATCCCCTTACACGCTCTCGACGGCGACTCCATGGCCTGCTGGATCACTCGCTTCATGGCGCGCCGAAACGCGATGCGCTTTTCAAGCTGAAACGCCAGCGAGTCCGCAATCAGTTGGGCCTCAACCTCCGGGTGCTTGATTTCGATATAATCCATCTTGAGCTGCTGCTGCGTGCCCACGATGTTTTGGATGGCCTCCTGAAGACGCTGGATGCTCTCCCCGCGTCGCCCGATCAGAATGCCGGGTCGCGCGGTGTGGACGACGACGCGGATCTTTTCCGCGGAGCGCTCGATGACGACCCGAGCGACAGCCGCTGAGGCGAGTTCTTTCTGCAGCAACTCGCGAATCTTCCGATCCTCCAGAAGGTATCGCACAAATTGCGGTTTATTCGGCGCGAACCAGCGAGAACTCCAATCGCGGGAGATGTACAACCGCAAGCACTGCGGATTGACTTTATGTCCCATGCGCCCTCGTCATGATTTCTTCTCCAGCTCGACGGTAATGTGCGTGGTTCGCTTCAAGATTCGGGCCGCTCGCCCAAACGCCGCTGCGCGAAAGCGTTTCCATCGCGGCCCTTCATTGGCAAACACCCGACTGATGATCACGTCTTCTTCGCGCAATTCGGGATACCGTTGCCGCGCGTTGGCAAACGCTGAGGCAATCAACTTGGCCAGCGGTTTAGCTGCCCGACGGTTGGTGACCGACAGCCACGCCACAGCCTCCGCGACGGTTCGCCGGGAAAGCGGCCTGGCGACGTACCCCACTTTCCGTGGGGTCATCCGAACATAACGCGCGATCGCTTTCGCTAACATCGTGGTGCGGCTTCACACAGGGTCCGGAGCCGCCGAACCGACATTACTTGGCGGCCTTCCCTTTCTCTGCAGCAGGAGCGGCCGCAGCCGGAGTCGGGCTTGCGGGTTTGGCTCCCCTTGGGCCGGTCTCCGCCTTCTTCACACCGCCGTGCTTGCGGAACATCCGTGTGGGAGCGAATTCGCCAAGCTTGTGTCCGACCATATTCTCGGTAACGAAAATCGGCATGAACGCTTTACCGTTGTGAATCAGAAAGTTCAGTCCAAGGAAATCCGGAGTCACCGTGGAGCGGCGCGACCACGTCTTGATCGGTTTGCGGTCGTTCGTCTGCTGCGCCCGGAGGACCTTGCGCTGCAGCGGTTCATCCACGAATGCCCCTTTCGCGATCGAACGGCCCATCTGACGGCTTCCTCGCTTTCTTTTAGGGTCTGTGTTTCACAATCAGACGCCGTGAGTACTTATTGCGGTTACGTGTCTTGCGCCCTTTGGTATGCCAGCCCCATGGGGAGACCGGGTGCGGATTGCCTTGCCCGGATTTACCTTCACCGCCACCATGCGGATGGTCGATGGGATTCATCGCGACCCCACGGACGTGCGGCTTGCGGCCCAACCACCGCGACCGGCCGGCTTTGCCAGACACGAGGGATTTATGCTCGGGGAAGCCCACCTGGCCGATCGTTGCCCAGCAGTCTAGATTCACCAGCCGGACCTCGCCGGAGGGCAGCTTGACATGCGCCAACTCGCCTTCCTTGGCTTGGATGATCGCCCACGAGCCCGCCGAGCGGACAATCTGACCGCCGCGGTTCTTCTGCAGCTCAAGGTTATGGATCATCTGGCCGGGGGGAATCTGGCGAAGCGGCATGGCATTGCCGACCTTCACCTCCGCGCCATCACCCGCCGTAACCGTATCGCCAGCTCGCAGCCCGTCCGGCCAAAGGATGTAGCGCTTTTCTCCATCCGTGTACTGAAGGAGCGAAATCCGCGCGCTTCGGTTGGGGTCATATTCAACCGAGAGGACGTTCCCAACAACCCCGGCCTTATCCCGCCGGTAGAAGTCCACGTAGCGGTACATCTGTTTGTGTCCGCCGCCCATAAACCGGCTTGTGATATGGCCATGCACATTGCGGCCGCCGGTCTTCTTCATGGGAGCCAGCAGGCGCTTCTCCGGCTTGGCGGTCGTGAGCTCGGAAAAATCGGAGGTCACCTGAAAACGCATCGTTGGCGTGGTCGGCTTGTGCGTTTTTATGCCCATCAACCTGCCCCTGGTTTCCGCGTTAGCGGGTTTGTGCGTTGGCGCGTTCAAGAATGCGCCAACGCCCTAACTCTTGACCTCAATCTTCTGCCCTTCTGCCAGCGTCACGATCGCCTTCTTCCGGTCCAGTCTCCTCCCCCAGCGAACCCGGAGCCGGCGCCATTTCCCATGCGTGATCTGCGTGTTGACGCTCAGCACCTTCACGTGAAACAACTGCTCGACGGCCTCTCGAATCTCGACTTTGTTCGCATCGGGATTGACTTCCAGCACGTACTGGTCGTAGACAGCCAGTCGGCTCCCTTTTTCACTCTGCAGGACTCTCCGGATGATCTCAGTGGCCGGGCGCATCGCCGTTTCTGAGCCGCTGTTCGAGCCGGCCGATCGCATCCGTTGTCATGAGGACTTTGTGCGCGTTCAGGACGTCCAGGGCGTTGAGGTTCGAGGCGCGGCACAGCGCAAATGAGGCCAAATTTCGCAGCGATTTCACCAGCGCCTGCGACGGCTCCTCCAAGACGATCACGGACTTTCGCGTCACCTGGAACGTCTTCGCCAGGGCGGCGAACGGTTTTGTTTTTGGCGTCTCGGCCGCGAGCTGGTCAATCACCAACAGCTCCTCATCATGCAGCTTCCCTTTCAGGCTTTCCAGGAGCGCCTTGCGCCGAATCGCCTGGGGCAGCCGATAGCCGAAGTTGCGCGGATGCGGCCCAAAGACCGATCCTCCGTGGCGCCACAACGGCGACCGTATCGAGCCTGCGCGTGCGCGGCCAGTGTGTTTTTGTTTCCACGGCTTCTTCCCGCCTCCCGACACTTGCCCACGGGTTTTGGTTGAGGCGGTGCCTGCGCGCAGGTTGGTGCGGTACATCGCCACCGCTTGGGCCAGCACCCGCGTGTTCACAGGGCCATCCCACAGCGCGGCTTCTAGCGTGAGCTGCCCGACCGCCTGCCCTTGCACGTTGAAGATCTTCACGTCCATCACGTTACTTCTTCTTCGCCGCCTTGGCGTTCTTGTTCGGAGCTCCTTCTTCCTCGAGAATCACCTGGAACGCCCGCGGCTTCTTGATCACCCCGGGTCGCTTCTTCGACTTCGTGATGATGACGAGCTGGCGCTCGGCGCCGGGGATGGCGCCTTCGATCAACAGCAGGTGCTGGGCCGGGTCAATGCCCATAATCCGGAGATTTTGCACCGTCACCCGATCCGCCCCCATATGGCCCGGCAAGTGATGGCCTCGAAACACGCGTCCAGGGGTGGTGGTGGATCCAATCGAACCTGGCGCGCGGTGGGACGTGGACCCGTGCGTCGCCGGGCCCCCGCTCCAATGCCAGCGCTTCATCCCGCCCTGGAAGCCTTTCCCGATCGAGATTCCGGCGACATCCACCAGCTCGTATTCCTTGAAGAGCTCCACCGTCAGTTGCTGCCCGACCTTCCAGCCGGCCTCGCCGCTCTCCGAGCCGTTCGCGCTGGAATGGCCGGTGGAGAACCGGAATTCCCTCACGTAGCGAAAAGGCCCCGTGCTCGATTTTTTGAACTGCCCTAACTCGGGCTTGGTGAGCGCCGATTCGTTAACCACCTCGAATCCCACCTGGATGGCCTGATAGGCGTGCCGCTTGGGCTCGCGAATCTGTAGCACCGTGCATGGGCCGGCCTGCACAGCCGTCACCGCCTTGCGCCGACCGAATTCGTCGTACACGTGCGTCATCCCAAGTTTTTTCCCCAGCAACCCAATCATCTGTGATCCTCAAACGTAAAAGGCAAAACGCAAAAGGTAACACCACAAGGTGAAATTGAACATGTTGACTTTTGAATTGTGGTTTTGCCTTTTGACTTTTACCTTTTTCCTTAAACGTGGTTATTTCACTTCCACATACACCCCTGAGGGCAGG
>JACPXS010000079.1 GCA_016196415.1 Candidatus Omnitrophota bacterium | reverse complement strand
TCGCATCGCGATAGGCCGCGGCCAGATGGTAAACCCGCTCACAACCGGCAACCGCTCGATCCACGGCTGACGCATCGCGGATATCCCCGATCACGACTTCGAGACGGGGGGGATCTCCGGGCAGGCTGGTCAGCTTCCGCACGAATGCGCGCACCGTGTAGCCCTTGTGGAGCAATCGCCGGACGAGATGGCTACCGAGGAACCCGTTGGCTCCTGTCACGAGGACCCGCGGCCCATAGCATGGAGCGGCTGGGCCGGTCATCATGATGCGCTCGCGGCGAGGATCGATGGGATCGACACGCGCGTCTTGGCCAAGAGCATGTAGCCGCTCCGCCCCCATAGGAGTCGATCACACTGGGCGATGCACCACAAGAATGGATAGAGCGCCGCGTAGACGCGGAACAGTTTCCGACGGCTGGCCAGATCCTGGCCGGTGACAAACGCGCCCTTGGCAGTCATCCCCACCGCCTCGCGCTTGAGTCGCCGGATGCCTAAGGTCATCACTGTATCGATGGCCTGCGAGAAGAACTTCGAGTAGGTCGTGCAGGAAACGAACTGATACGACGAGCCCAGCAGCAAGGCTAGCTCCTCGGCGGTGTAGCCATGGCGGACATGGCCGTGTGCTTCGTCGGTCTGGCCGATGGCCAGCCGCAGGCGCCGCAACCAGCTGGTCTTTCGCAACGGCACGTTGAAAATCACTTCTCCTCCCGGCTTGGCGATTCTGGCGATTTCCTCGACGAACGCGCGGTCGTCGCGCACATGCTCCAGGCAGTCCACCACGACCACGCGGTCAAACTCCCCCTCACGAAACGGGAACGGGCTGCCATTCAACTGCACAACGTCCGTGCCAACCAACGAGCGGATGGCCTCAACCGCCTCGGGGTCGAGGTCTGCGCTGGCCCATGAGCCACCCTGCCGGCGCAACAGGTAACTGATCACCCCGTTATCGGATCCGATATCGAGGCACCGGAGCCCCTGCGTCTCACCCAGCATGGAGGTGATGGCCCGCCACTTCTGCTGTTTCAGGACCGACCGGTTGAATAAGGCCAGCGCCCAAGATGTGTCTGCGGTCATGCCCTGACCTCTACGGCATCCTCGGACCGAGCACCAATACGGGCAAACGCCGCTTCGGTGTCTGCGAGCTCTCGCTCCATCCTCGCGGGCTCCCACCCCAACTCCCAGGCCATCAGCTCCGCGCAGGTGCGCAAGGCAACCGTCCCGGGATGCCCAGCCGCGCCAAGTCCCGTACGGCGAAAGACGACATCGTTCAGCGTCAGCGCGAGTTCCTGGCGGACTGCGTAGATGATTTCAGCTTTGATGACCGGTGGAGTGCTCGCGACGAGCTCGGCCCAAGCGGGATTCTCCCGAACCAGTCTCAGGACTTCGCGATAGGTGGATCCGTACGTGTACACCAGACGCCGGATCGCTGACGCATCGAGGTCACAGCAACGCTCACGCAACGCCTCATCCAGGAATGCATCGAATCGCTCGAAGTCTGCGCCAACCACCGGGGTTGTTCGGCTTCGGCCCGGCGTGGCGACGCACCCCAGTTTCTCGCACACGAGATCCGTGGCTTTCTCTGCGACATCTCTCGCGGTGGTGTACTTCACACCCAGCACGGACACCAGCCCTGCGACGCCATGCAGGCGTTCGTGGTCCAGCAGACGATACGCGGTCTCCGCAACAGCGGGTTGGTTGGCTGCTGCGGGCAGCAACCCGACGTGCACCCGTTGTACATCGCTGCGGTGCAGGCCCGCTGCAGGGTAGGATTGATTGACCTCCTCAATGAACGCCTGGATCTCCTCTTCCGTCATCTCACCGTGCATCGGATCTCCGTCATACGCGGTATAGGTCGTGCCGATCACTGAGCAGTCCTGCCACGGCGTAATGAACAGAAGGCCTTGCGCCTTCCCGGACCTCGCGGGACTTTGGAGCCCTACCGCGACCTTGGGTGCCAAGGGACGTGTCACCAGGTTCATCGCTTTCACAAGCCCTGGAGACCGCAGTGGTCGGTGGCCGTTCAGTGACCGCAGGACGCGTCCCACCCATGGCCCGCTGGTGTTCAGCACCACTTTGGCTGAGATCTCCAAGGGCTCTCCGGTCAGGACATCCCGCGCCGTGACCCCAGAGATACGTGAATGATTTCTGAGGAATCCGGTCACCTCGACATAGTTGGCGACCGCCGCTCCGGCCCTTGCAGCGGAGAGCACAAACGACAATGTGAGCCGCTCTGAGTTGTAGACCTGGCCGTCGTGCCACAGCGCCCCTCCCGTCAGGCCCTCGTCAGGAATTCCAGGCGCCAATCGCAGGCACTCCTCTCGTGACACAATCCGTCCCTGGGGAATTTGCTTCTGTGGATCCCGCATGCCGCTGTTGCGGTCGCACGCCACAAGGTCATAGACCGTCAGCGCCGTCCGCATGGTGACTCGACTCCGGAGTCCCCAGCCATACGTCGGCATGAGGAACGGCAGGGGATGCACCAGGTGGGGTGCCACGCGCATGAGGATCCTTCGTTCACGGATGGACTCCCGCATCCGCTTCAGATTCCCATGCTGGAGATACCGCAGGCCACCATGAATGATCTTCTGGCTGTTGGCTGAGGTGGCGTGGCCGAAGTCTCCTCGCTCAACCAGCGCGACTGAAAGCCCGCGCAAGGCGGCCTCCCAGGCGGCGCAGGCACCGTAGATGCCGCCGCCGATGATGATCACGTCGTAGGATTGCGTTGAGAGCATGCCGAGGTCGCGTTTCATCGGCCGTGTCCTGCGCCGTTTCCCGACGCCACGGTCGGCGTGCCGACCGGCTGCTTCAAGGTGCCGGCCAGCTGCCCGAGGCGTCGCCAAAATGTCAGCTCACGCGCGACCCCCAGCAAGGCGTTTCCACGTCCATAGGCAGTGAGGGTCCGGACCCCATCCTCAACACATTTCCGGATCAGCCAGCGCGGCATCCGATCGACCGGCTCAGACCACATGAGCGATTCCGAACGCCCGGTGTGGAATTTCACCCGGCGGAAATAAGCCAATCGCATGCGCTCGGCAGAAACTTTGTGGCAGACCACCACCTCCGGCGCGTAGACGACCCGCTTACCCGCCTGGACCGCGCGCACCACAAACTCGGTATCCTCACCCCGCATGGCCGTCTTCCCCACCACCCCCAAGTCGGTACGAAACAGGCCCAGCTTCTCGAAGAGATTGTGCCGGAAGGCCATATTCGCTCCAAAGATGAAGTAGGCATCCTTGAGCGTGGCGACGATCGGCACCGGCCCGCGATCCAACAGCGTTAAAACCCCGAGCAGGTCAGGCTGGCGCAGCAGCCACGCCGGCGGCTCCTGCATCCACAGCGGCAGGATGCGCCCACCGATGCCATCGGCCTGAAAGGTCTGGGTCCCTTGCCGCAATGCGGCGATCCAGTTGGGCTCCGGAATCACATCGTCATCGGTGAACGCAATCCATTCCCCCCGCGCTTCCTGGATGCCCCGGTTGCGCGCATACGTCAGTCCCTGGATCGGCTCAAAGCTATACCGTATCGGCCATCGGCTCTCCGGCGCCAGCGCCTCCACGACGACCTTCGTCCGGTCCGAGCTGTTGTTGTCAACCACGAGAATTTCCAGACTGAGATCGCCATCGCTGACCTGGGCCTGGAGCGCGCGCAGGGTGTCCTGCAAGCTCTCGCACCGGTTGTAGGTGCAGACAACCACGGTGACATGCGGCGTCATGTGTCAGGACCTGGCTGATCACCGCGGAAACGCCGAGAAGACGCAGAAGCGCAGAAGACGTTTTGAGCACCTCGCTGCGTTTCTGCGGAATTCCGCGTCTCTGTGGTATCGATATGTTGTCTGTGACGATTCAGTTGATACAACGCAATGAAGCGCTCCACCATCTGCCGCTTCGTGTACTGCTGCTGCACGCGGGCCTGGGCCTGTGCGCCAAGCCGACGACGAACATCCTCATCCGCGGATAGCAGCTCATCGATAGCCTGGCCAAGGGCTGCGGGGTCGCCCGGCGGCACCAGTCGACCGACCCGGCCGCCCGCCAGTAACTCCCCTACCCCTCCGACGTCGGTGGCCACGATAGGTGTCCCGGCGGCCATCGCCTCCAGCAACACTCCCGGGACCCCCTCGGTGAACGAGGGCAGGACCACCAGGTCGGCGGCCGCCAGCAACCGCGGCAGGTCCGTCCGAAACCCCAGGAAGTACACGCGATCGGCCAAGCCGCATATCGCCACCAGCCGGCGTAGCTCCTCCCGCAGTACCCCGTCGCCGATGAAGAGGTAATGCGCGTCCGGGTGGCGCGCGCGCAGCGATGCCGCAGCGTCCAAGAGTACTCGGTGGCCTTTCTCTGGCGAGAGGCGCGCCGGCACGGCGATCAGCCGATCCTGCGCGCCGGCCCGCAACTCGGTCCGAACCTCGGCCGCCCCATTGAGCCCGGTGAACCGCTCCAGTTCGATGCCGTTCGGGATCACGATCATGCGCTCGCGCGGCACGCCGAACTTCGTGTGCAGCTCCTCCGCCATCCGGCCGTACATCGCGCGCACGCGGGTGACGCTGCGGACGGCCAACCAGACCAACTGTTTGTGGATCCACCGCCGGTCGGCGAACGTGCTGGGCTCCAACCACACATCAGAGAGCCTGACCGGCACCTCCGCGAGACGGCCCGCGATCACCGGCAGCTCAAGTGAGGGATACCACCCATGGAGGACGTGGATAACATCCAGCCGCTCCGACCGAAACACGCCGGCGATGGCGCGCGTACAACGCCAGTAGTACCAGGCTTGTCGGAGCGCCCGAGACGCGTTACGGACGACACCCGGCCTTGTGCCGATGCGTGGCGCGGGGTTGATGGTGGACGATGACGTCGCGACCGGAGGCGTTTGCGCCGATCCGCGGAGTGCCAGCGCCAAGTCAAGGGGCAGCCCCTCATCGTCCAGCGGGCGGATCGGCACTTGGAGCACCGCTAACTCTCGCCGCATCCTGGCCTCTCCAGATGGATCGAGACAGCGGAAGTACAGAATGGGCTCGAAGGCGCGTCGGTCCAGCTGCTGCAGGATCGCCAGCAGGTTCAGCTCTAGACCGCCGAAACCCGTGGTCAGCACGTAATACCCAATCCGGATCGGCCGAGACAAGGAGGGTTCAGGACCGGCAGACGGCGGTGGGTCAACAACTAGGGGATGCGGGGACATTCACGGCGCCTCCGCTAGCCCCGCAGCAGGTGCGGGGCGAAGGTGAGGGTCCCGATGAGCGCGGCGATGACGGCCGCAACCAGGACGCAGCCGGCAGCGATGTCTTTCACTTGGCGAGCGAGAGGATCGGCCCTCAACCCCACGGTTAAATCAACGGTCTGTTCAATGGCGGTGTTCATCAGCTCAGCGAAAACCACCAGGCCAATTGCGACACTGACCCAGAGCCATTCGACCAGGATCAGCCGCGTGAAGCCGCCGAGGACTGCGACAGCGGCTCCCGCACCGAGGTGGAAGCGGAAGTTCGGTTGGCTCTCCCAGGCCTCGCGCAGGCCGCGCAGCGCGCACCGAAGCGCGTGGCGCCTGGTGCGACAGCGCGGGATCCCGACGGACAGCGCATCCGAAGGATTTTCCTGGAAGACGCTCGCGCGCGTCAGTTGATCCGTCGGCATGGCGTTCAGGATGGGCTCCCGGCGCGGTCGGTGAGCTCCACGGCTTCAGGAGGTTTAGCCTCCTGCTGCTTCCGTTCATGCTGGTAGTACTGGTGGTAGCGACGGTAGCCGGGAAGGTCATATTCGACGTGCGTCATGATGCATCCCAACACCTTGGCGTTCATCTTGCGCAGCAGTCCGTAGGCGTGTTGGACCGTCTTGCGCTGCGTCTTCCCCGCCCGGATGACCAAGAGCACCCCGTCGGCTTGGGCGGCGAGGATGCCGGGATCGGCCACCGGAAGGACCGGAGGCGCGTCAATCAGGATCACGTCAAACTGGGCTTTCAGCGTCGTCAACACGCGTTTCATGTTGGCCGACTCCAGGAGCTCCGCCGGATGCTCCACGGCGGGACCCGCCGGCAACACGGCCAGCGGAGGTGCGTGCAGCCGAATCACCGATCCGTTGAGCTCCCCCTCGCGGCTCAAGGCCGTGGAGAGCCCTGCGCGGGAGCGGTCCAATCCCAGCCACCGAGGGATGGAGCTCTTTCGCATGTCCCCGTCCACCAGGACCACGTGAAGGTGTTCCTGCCGCGCCAAGGACAACGCAAGGTTGACGGAGGTAACGGACTTGCCCTCGTCGTTCAGCGCGCTGGTCACGACGACCACCTTCGGCCCAGGACGCAGGCGCAGGGACTGGAAATTCGTGCGAAGGATCCGGTATTGTTCCGCAATCGGCGAATTCGCATCGGCGGCGCTCACGATATGAGGATCAATGCGCACCGCACCGGCAAAGACGATCTCCCCGACGCCCGTCCGGGCGCTCAAGGGCACGACGACGGGACCGGCCAACGTCGTCGGCTGCTCCTCTTGATGCTGCAGCCGTTCGCGCGCGGCTTTCTCAAGCGCTTTGGTGATCTTGCTCATCAGCGCTGCTCTGCACCACAACGTGAGCGTGACAAGCGACTCAATTCCACCATCTTGTCACTCTGCATGACTGGATTGGACGGGTTCGTCGATCAGCGCCGGCAATTCCCCCGCGACCTCGTCAATGATCTCCGGCCCGATCGTGGTGGTCTCGTTCACGTAGCCGGTCAGCAGCGCTCGGTCGCACAATCCGTTGATGAGGCGGGGCGTGCCGCGCGTGTGCTCGAAGATCTTGGGAAACGCGGTGGGCGAAAACACCGGCGCGCCGTTGGCGCCGGCCACATGCAGCCGATGCGTGATGTACGCGGCGGTCTCCTGGGCATCGAGGGACGCGAGGTGGTAATGGAGCGTCACCCGCTGGCGAAGCTGCGTGAGCTCCTTGAGCCACAGTTTCGACTTGAGCTCTGGCTGGCCCATGAGCACGATTTGGATGAGCTTGTCCGTCTCCGTCTCCAGGTTGGAGAGCATCCGGACCTCTTCCAGCACGCTCGCCTTGAGGTTCTGCGCCTCGTCGATCAAGAGCACCACGTTGTGATCGTCGCGGAGCTGGTCGACCAGGAAGGCGTTCAGCCGGCCGATGAGCTGTGTTTTCGTGCTGGCGCTCGGATAGGGGATTTCCCATTCTTCAAGCGCCGAGGCGATCAGCTCTTTGGCAGTCAGATGGGTGTTGCGGATGATGGCGGTTTTGGGCCGGGGGTCGAGCTTCTGGAAGAGGACGCGGGAGAGCGTGGTTTTGCCGGAGCCGATTTCCCCCGTGATGACGACAAAGCCGCGGCGCTCTTCAATGGCGTAGACCATATGGTTGAGCGCGTCGAGGTGTTTCGTCGAGGGGTAGAAGTACCGCGTGTCCGGCGTCATCCGGAACGGCTTTTCCTTGAGGCCGAAGAAGGATTCGTACATCAGTGGGTTTGCGCGTTGGCGCGTTGGCGCGTTCGTGTGTTGGGCTGCTGCTGGGTGGGCGCGTGGGCGCGTTGGAGCACCGAGTCCTTGTTCCGTTGTCGGCCGCGCAAATAGGTGGTAAAGGCTGTCGCCATGCGTCGTACTTTCTCTGCTTGTTCATACGAAGCCGCGAATTCCTGCTCCGTAATGTAGGCGTGGTCCTGTGCCACGTATAGCAAGCTCTGCACTTCCGAAGCAGATCGACGCGCGTAGCCGAGGAACCTTCCAAATTCCGCGTTGGATCCGCTATCAAACCCTTCCGCAACATTGGTCATGCTCGACACGCTCGCCCGCTGTATCTGGTCGGTTAGCCCACGATCTCTTCCGAATGCTTCTTTGCGCGTGAATCGGTACACCGTCCGCGTCAGCTGACGGGCTTCCTGCCAAGCCTGAATGTCTTCAAATTTGACGATGCTCGCCATTTGAACGCGCAACCCGTGAACGCGAAAACGCGCAACCCGCCAACGCGTTAACGCCTTTCACAACCCCCAGCGCACAAGCGCCTGATCGATGCGGCTCCAGAGGGGCTCAAGCACAAAGATTCTCAACCGCTCCCATTGGCGCCTCGATGAGACCCAACCCTTCACTCGCTTGCGCCGATCGGCGAGATCCCCTTCGGTGACGATCGTCGAGATGCTGCCGATCACCGGCAGCCCCAGGGCTTCCTGCACCTCTTCCGAGGATTGGAAGGATTCATCGAGGTACTCAGCGGCGTACGCCACGCAGGCTCCGATGAACAAGCCTGCTCCCAGCGCCGAACAAAAGATCAGCAAGAGGTCGGGGCTGAATGGCCGCAGCGGCAGCCGAGCCGGCTCAATCACCTTGAACTTGATGCCCTCTTCAGACTTTCCCAGCCGCTGGGTCGCCTTGGCCAGCTCCAGCCGCTGGGTCAGCTCCTCATAGGTTTTCTTGTACACGTCGTAATCCCGCGTCAGCCGAGCCAGTTCCTGCTCCTGGCGAGGACCGAGGGTGAGCGACATCACGGTACTCCCCGCGACGTTGCCGCTGCCCGGGGCCGGTTCGCCTGGTTTGGACGACGCGCCTGGGAAACCCGGCGATGGCTGATTCCCGCTGATGGGGCTCTCCAGGCGCTGCACCCACGATTGGTACACCTCTTTGGCGGCCTTGAGGGTGGGGTCGCGCTCCACCGCATCGGCTTGGGGGGCGTTGAGCGACTCCACCAGGTCCTGGTAGATCTCGGGATCCTGGCCTTTGGCCATCGCCGAGGCGATCACGCGTTTGATTTCGTCGTTTCGCTTGCGCTTCAGCTCTTCGATGCGGCGCTTCGTTTGCACGACCGTCGGATGCTGCTCGGTGTTCTCGACGAGCATCTGCGCGAGGTTCACCTCCAACACGATGATCTGCTCGTTGAGATGCACCGCCACGGGCATCTCCATCGAATAGAGCTCCTTGAACTCCCGCAGCGCCCGCTCCGCCTCCTCCAGCTTCTTCTTGTAGACCGCCATCTCGCTCTCAATGAACCGGATGGCAGTTTCCGTCTCAGAGGTCTGCGATTCGATGTTGCGCTGGATGTAGACGTCGGTCACCGTGTTCAACACCTTCTGGGAAAACGCGGGGTCGCGGTCCTTGTAGCTGAGGGTAATGAGGCTTCCGCCGCGCAGCCCGACGGTGATATCCTTCTTGAGCCGATTGATCAGCGCCTCAAACGCCAGCGGGGTGGTGGCTCCTTGATCCAACCCCAGTTGGTGGACCAACCGGCTCAGGCTGACCCAGCCCAGCAGCTCCTCCTGGATGATGCGCATGCGCCCCTCGATCGGGCTCGAGACGGCCATGCCGCTCATGAGCGGATTCATGATCTTGGGGTCTTCAAGTAAGAGGACGGTCTCCGCCCGATAGATTTTCGGCAGGGAGAGCCCCACGCCCATGGCGATCGCCACGATCGCCACGCAGGGGATGATGAAGCACCACCGACGGCGAATCACGATCGCCACGTAGTCCTGCCAGCTAATTTGCGTTTTCTCTCGCACGCTCATCTGAGCCGTCGGCAGCCGAGGCGGGTGGCCGTGGGGCGGGGACCCTGGGGTGTCATTTAGAGCGCGGCGAGCCAGGCGACGGACGCCGCTTGGGTCACGGGGCTCAACAACGTGGCCAGGAAGCCGTTGACCTTGCTCATGACCGTGGAGGGCACCACGACGATTTCCCCCGCGGAGAGCTGGACGTCGTCTTTCAGCTTGCCCTGATAGAGGATGCGCTTCACGTTGATGACGCGCACGATGGGCTGTTCCAGATCGGGCTTGATCACATGCACGCGGCTGAGCGCCGCCCGCGTCGTGGGCAGTCCCGCGGCCAGAATGGCCTCTCGAAGCTTGATCGCATCCCCGCGCATGACGAACTTCCCGGGCGCGTTGACTTCCCCGATGACGTAGACCACCTTGGAGTTGTAGGCCATGACCATGACCGTGACATCCGGCACCCGGATGTACTGCCGCAGGAGCGTTTCCAGCACCTGCTGCACCTCATACTTGGTGAGCCCGGCCACCGGGATGTCGCCGAGGTAGTTGTACTGGATGCGGCCGTCGAAGCCGATCACAAAATCGCCTGAGAACTCCGGCTGGTTGCGCACGACGATGCGGATGATGTCATCGCGCCCGAGCGTGTAGAACCCTTCGCCCACGATGCCCGTCAGATAGCCGGAGGGCAGCTCGGTTGATCCCGTCGCGCTCGGCGACGCCCCAAGCGTTTTCGCCCCCCGACGAACCCCGCCACGAGCGACCGGAACGGGGTACGCAGGGGTCGCGGCCGGTTGCGCGGGAATGACCGATGGGAGTGCCGCGTCAAACGCGCTCGGCGGGATGGGCTTATAGCCAATGAGGTTTCCCGATGAGGCGTTTCCAGGGATGGGTTGGTAGAGCCCTTGGCCTTGGTAGGGGTTCGAGGATGGATCATCCTGCTCAGCCCATGCCGCAACGGCGAAGAGCCACAGGAATGCGATGCCAAGCTGTCCCATCCGCGCGAAGCGATGCATGAACGCCTCCTTAATTACTACCACACACGCCTACCATGAGTGGATCAGAGCGCCTCTCAACATGACTGCGGGGCGCTCTCGGTGAAGGGTGAAGGCCTCGCTCCGTCGCTCGATCCCCTGCCCCCTTGACCCTCCACCCTGCACCCAGAGCAGCCAAGGTCCTTTTGATGGCTGCTCTCTTAGTACACAGCCTCCACCATACTCTTCATCTCCTCAAGCTCGGCATGGGAGTACACTCTCCACCCTCTCCAGTCACGCTTCGCCTGCTTAATCTTCCCGGCCTTCTCCCATCGAGTGATGGTCTTCGTGCTAACCCCCAACTCTTTTGCCACCTCTGTAATACTGAGACGGCCGTCTAGCATTCTTTCGTCTCCCTCCATCGTGGTAGTTGATTGTAGAAGTAGGACTGTCTATGACAGTCATAGAAGCAGACGGTATGCCAAAACACGGATTCTTAGTTGATATTTCAGCATAACCTATTGATAAAAATAGAGTTAACCACATAAATAATTGTTCGGATGGCTTTTCGCTCTATGGACAGCTTTGGAATGGTGTCGTGCACTCCCAACAGAGCTTTGTTGAAGTACGACAGAGTGGAGGCTTTCAAAAAGTTTTGGAGGGTGCTTCGGAGGGGACCGAGCAACTCAGGATCGCAGCTTTGGGCTAAATGCACGCCTCAGCATTTCGCCAGGAACCTGCTGGTGAGGTGGTGAGGCGGTGCTACTTTCCAAGGATCGTGACCTTATCGACGTACAGGTTCCGGTCATCGCTCGGTGAGCGCCAGTAGTCATTCGTGAAGGCGATCGCGACCCGGTGAATCCCCGCAGGGATGCTGGCGCGCACCGTAAAGGTCCTCCAGGAGGTCGCATTCACGGGCGTGCTGGCCACTGGCTGGCCATCGATCCGGATTTCCATCTGGGTCCAGGCACCACCTGCGAATTCACCGCGCGCCACCACCTCAACTTGGTACGAGCCTGCAACCGGGAAATTCACCCGATCCTCGATATACCCATTGGCCCAGAG
>JACPXS010000084.1 GCA_016196415.1 Candidatus Omnitrophota bacterium | reverse complement strand
GAGGACACCAGGCCATGGTACCCGAAGGCCAGGAGGATCGGTCCATGATTCGCCCGGAGCCATTCGGTGATCATCCGCTTACTGGATTTGAAATTCCCCAGGCCGTAGAGGTACCGCGCATGCTCGAGCATCAGGTAGGGGTCGGTCGGATCGAGCTGACGGACTCGCCGGCTCAACTCGATGGCTTTGTCGGAACGACCGCTGATATGGTACAGATCCGACAGTCCGGTCAAGGCCTTGATCGACCAGGGGTTCATGGCTAAGACGTCCTGATATAACTTCGCCGAGGTATGGAGATGGTGCATCTCTTTGAAGTGCTCCGCTTTCAACAACAGCACTTCGCCTTTCGAGGGGTTGAGCGTGAGGTAGCGGTCGAGCGTGTTCACGTAGCGCTTCGGGTCACCGACATGATGATAGACGTCGGCCAACCGCAACAGAAACGGCTCGTCCTTCGGCGTGGGGTGGACCAGGCGCCGTTCTAACGCGTCGATCGCCCCGTCCCAATTCTCTCGGATGATGGCTTGATTCACCAAGAGGTTGAGGGCCGGATCATACTCGGGATGGCTCTCCACCATGGTCTCCAAGATCGACACGGCCTGCTCAGGCTTGCCGCTGTGGGACAAGGCCACCGCCTCCTGGTAGTGATAGGCCGGGTTGTCGGGAAAGAGCCGGCTGACCTGGGCCCAGCTTTTGGCGGCCTCGGGAAAGTCTCCCTGCATCATCTGGGCCCTGGCGAGCAGGAGGTACAGCTCGGTTTCCTGAGGAAACAAGGTCAGCAGCTGATTCAACAGCGTGCTGGCCTGGTCATATTGCCGCAGATCGAGTGCGAGCTGGGAAACGGTGCGCCAGACCGGCAACGCTTCAAGATCGTTGAGCTCCTCATGATGATGGCTGATCAACTGCTGCAGGCTGGCCACGGCTTGCCCGGTCTGCCCGCTGTGGTACAACGCGGAGGCTTCTTGATAGCGATACGCCAGGTTATCCGGAAAGAGCTGGTGCACGTAGGCCCAGGTCTTGGCGGCCTCGGTGAAGTCTCCCTGGAGCATTTGGGTCCTGGCCAGCAGAGGATAGAGATCGCGGGCTTCCGAGTCATGGCTGAGGAGAGGCAGCAACACCTGCTTCGCCACCGCATACGACCGCAGATCAAGCGCGAGTCGGGTCACGGCCCGCCAGACCGGCACGTACTCCGCATCGAGGAGCTGCCGATGATGCGCGCGTACAAACTCTTGGAGAACTTTCAACGCCTGATCGTCTTGACTGCTCGCATGGTAGGCCGCGGCCTCCTGATAGTGGTAGTTCAGGCGCTCGGGAAACGCTTGGTAGGCCTTCGCCCAACTCTTGGCGGCTTCCGCGAACGTCCCTTGGGCGCTCTGAGCCCTGGCCAGCAAGGGGAAGAACTCCGTCTCCTGAGGATAGCGCACCAGCAACTGCTTCAACAAAATGCTCGCCGGCTGATACTGTTGCAGATCCAGGGCCAATTGAGCGACGACCCGCCACATGGAGAGAAAGTTCGGATCGTCCAACTCCTCCTGATACTGGGTGATCAGAGCCTGGAGACTCGCCACGGCCTGCTCGGTCTGCCCGCTGTGGTACAACGCGGAGGCTTCTTGGTACTGATAGGCCGGATTATCGGGAAAGAGCTGCAGCACTTTGGCCCAGGTGTGGGCGGCCTCGGGAAAGTCTCCTTGCAAGATCTGGATCCGGGCCAGGAGCGGATAAAGGTCGGTGTGTTGGGGATAGCGGGCCAGCAATTGGCTCACCACCGTTCGGGCTTGATCGTACTGCCGCAACTCCACCAGCAACAGGGAGACGTCGCGCCAGATGGGGAGCTGCTCCGGATTGAGGCGCAAGCTGGCCTCAAATGCGGCGACGGCTTCCTTCGGCCGGCCGAGCTTCACCATGGCGTTGCCGAAGAGATTCCAGGCTTCCAGGTCAGCTCCTTGCAGTGCGGTGATGCGCGTTGCGGCCTTCGCCGCTTCGGCCGTACGCCCCGCTTTCCAGAGCACCCACATCAGGTCCCTGAGGAACTCCACGTTCTCCGGCTGCCGCTTCACCAACTCTTCATAGCGACGGGCGGCCCGCTGATAGTGACCCGCGCGGTAGTTGGAGATCGCCTCTTCTTGCATCGACGTGAGCATGTCCGTCGAGAAGGAGGGGGGCTGATAGCGCTCGGCCTGGGAAGCCATCGCCTCCGGTTCCGCGGACGTCACCCGGCTTGTTTTGACCGACGATTGCGCGCACGCGCGCGACGCCCCGATCACCATCCCCCCCATCACGCCCACCAGCGTCACGCACACTCCCGCTCTCATCACGACCCTCCCTTGGCCAACGGCACCGGGCTGCGCAACGGCACGAGGACCATACTGGCCGATTCAATGCCGGCCGCGCCTCTGACTTTATCCGACAGGAGCAACTCCACCACGCCATGCCGATCGGCCGGAGGAGAGAGCGACTCGACGGCCAGCATGGGTTGGTCGTTGACCGAGATGGCCAGATGCGTGTCGTGAAGGATGATCGTCGCCATCAGGCGATTCTGGACCCCGGACGGCCACGGCGATTCGGCCAGCCGCCTCCGCACCCCGTCCACATCTTGTTCGACCAGGATGGCTTCCGTCGTGAAGCCCACCCGGATGCCTTGGCCGAGGGATGGGTTCGAACGCAGCAACACCCAGAGATCCCCAAAGCGAGACAGGAGATTCACGTCCAAGACGACATCGTTGTGGCCGCTGGTACAGGCCCAGGACAAGGTGGTTGCTCGCGCGTCCATGGGCACGGCCAGCGCGAAGGGTTGCCGGTCTGCTGAGGCGTGCGCGTCAGCCGCCAGGCCCCAGATCCGGGGGCCGACGTGCCGCGCTGTCAAATGCGCCGCGCTGTCGATCGGCACCTCGGCTAACAGGCGGTCGACGAGCTCTTGCGCACTCCACGGAGGACGGGCCGGCAGATGCGTGAGCAGCACGTGCCCGTCAGAGATCTGATTGAGCGCCGTCTGGGCCATCCGTAAATCGAGCACCAGGCGGCGTGGGGTCCCACCCCAGGCGCCGCTTCCGGCCAGCTCAAAGGCCAGCCGATCGGTCTGCGGATCAGGCGGAAACCGATACCACGCCACATCCCAGTGACCGGAGCGCTTGAGCTGGTTCAGCGTATGGTGGCTGAGATATCGCCGATCCGCCTGTTGGAGGGCCCGCCAATCGGTCAACCACACCGCGGGACACTGCCGCTGTTCCAGAATGGGCGCCAAGGTCTCGTAGGTGTGGCGATAGCCGGAATAAAACAGGATCACGACGGTTTTTTTGGGAAACGCAAGACCCCGCTCGAGCCGTGACAGGACGGTGGACAACAACATCGGCTGAAACCCCGCCTCCTGCAATCCCTCGAGCCAGCTGGTCACCTGCGCTTTCGCCGCCTCCGTCTCCCCGTCGTCATTCGGCACTTCCGGAATGCGAATCATCAGAAACCACTCCACGCCCTCTCCCGGCGCGAGGTGCGGCGGGTGGGGCCAGGAGGTGGGCTGCCGCCACGGGGACCAGATCCACACCACCCCCAGCAGGATCACCCCGACGATGAGCCACTGGACCCCATAGTGCTCGTGAGAGGCGGTCGCGTCGAGTGTCATCGAGTCCCCCAATGGGTTCGTGAGACGGTGGCCATGGCGTAGTAGTTTTGCCAGCACAACACGCCGATGTAGAGACCCGCGAACGCCATCCCGTAGTACCAGTGGTCGGCACGGGTGAAGTAGAGGTAGATGAGACAGAAGAAGAGATAGACCAGCGCCACACCCGTCAGGTACGGCAGGCAGCTCATGGAATAGACCAAGGGGAAGATGATCAGATTGCGCACCACCATCACCGGGGCGCACAGCGTCAAGAGGATGGCGGCATAAAACGACAGCGCCGCCAGCGGTGGCTTGTGAGCCAGGATGCGGGAGGCGATCAGGGTTTCCCGCATCCACGATTTTTTCCATCGCAATTGCTGGCGGAAATATTTGGACCAGGTATCCGGCACGTAGGTCCAACAGCGGGCCGTATCGCAGAAGATGACCTTGTGGGTGCGCAAGATGAAGTTCGTCAGGCTTCGGTCGTCTCCGAAGGTCGCGATCGTGCCGAAGAACGTTTGGTTCAACCACTTCGGCAGCACGGCCAGCATCGCCGACCGACGGTACGCGGAAAACGCGCCGGGGCAACAGGTCACGCAGCCCACCACGCTTTCTGCGCTCTTCATCACCCGATGGGAGATGAAATAGCGCACGCTTTCCATTTTGGAGATCGGGTTGTTCGGCTCCACGATGACGCGGGTATGGCCCGCGACGGCTCCGATACGCGGATCGGCGAAGGCCTGCACGATCCGGTACACGCCCTCCGGCTCCACGAAGCTGTCCGAATCGATGTAGACCAGGATCTGGCCGGAGGCTTCCTGCGCCCCGAGCGCCATGGCGTGGCGCTTGCCGCGATTCTCGGGGAACCGAAAGATCCTCAGGCGCGGATAGGAGTCGCAGAGCGCGGTCAGCCGCGCCCAGGTCTGGTCGGTGGAGCCGTCATCGATCACCAGGACTTCGAACAGGTGCAGCGGATAGTGCAGCCGGAAGCCATGCGCGATCGTCCCGGCGATATGCGCCTCTTCGTTCTTCGCCGCGATGATCAAGGACACGCTCGGCAGAAAGCCCCGGTCCTGCGGGGGCCGGTACACGAGGCTCAGGATGGTCCTGGAACAGAGATACGTGGTGACGATCAAGCTGTAGAGCTGAAACCACGGTTCGTACCAAAACCACAGCACGTTGTAGCCTTTCACCGCCACGATGAGCAGTCCGAGCAGCGTCGCGGCCGCTAAAAACGCCTTGCGGTGCCAGGCCGCGTTGGTGTGCTCCACCCACTCATGGATGAGCTTCGGCAACCGCAGACCGCAGACCAGCTCCGCGGTGTCCGGATCCCAACGGCTCCATGCGACGGTGCCCTCCACGGTGCTCGGGGTGCTCTGGCGAGCCTCCCCCAATGGAGGAATCTCCAGATGGACGCGCACGCGCGTGCCGATCGCCAGCGGCATCTCCCCGCCGGCCGGGTGTGCGCGCCCGGCGGATCGCGGCAATCTCAGGGCGAGGCCGGAGGAGCTCAGATTGTCGACGCGACCCGCCATCCACCGCTGCCGACACCAGGGCCCAAGACCGACCCGAGCCTCCGCGCGGAATGTCAGACGGGAAGAGCGCCTCCGCTCCTCGTACAGAGGCAGCTCGATGGCGCCGTCACCCTCGGCAGACTCTGGTGACCACGACCCTGGCTGACGTTCCTCGATCCGGGCTGATGGGTACGCGTCGATCGCCATGTTGAGATTAGCTCCTACGGTTCGGGGTGCGCTCATGCCCGTTGTCTCCGACACCCCATCTCTGGAAGGTGGGGGGCGCGGGCGTCCGTGGCCCGGCCGGGTCCTCACCCATGCCGTCCTGCGCATCACGGCCTGGCCCGACTCCCGTCTCGACCGGGTTGCTCTGGCGGGTTGATGGATGGCCATTGTGAGCCGAAGACGTCCAGCCATTGAGCGCGAGGCGAGGATCCCGCCGATAGGTCGATCGGAGTTGGATCAGCGCGCGGGCCAACTGATCCGGATCGTGGCGGACGTAGTTCTCCGTGCTCATGAACGCTCCGGTCAGCACCTGGTAGCCCATCTCCTGGATGCGCTGGACATCGGGCTTGACGCGAAACGCCTGTTCTCGTCGGTAGTTCTCCAGCAGCACGGTCGGCACGGAGCCCGTGGTGACGACGCAGACCTCCAGGATGCGCGGATGCGTGTGGGTGACGAGGGCCGTCACGTGGTCGCTGGCCGAGAAGCCGTGCGTCTCGCGGAATTGCGTCATGACGTTGCACACGTAGACCTTCACGGCCTGAGAGTGCACGATCGCCTCCACGAGCCCGGGCACCAAGAGGTTGGGAAGAATGCTGGTGAAGAGCGATCCCGGGCCCATCACGACGAGATCGGCGTCGTGAATCGCCTGGAGCGCATCGGCGATCGGCAGCGGGTCGTTCGGCTCAAGCCACAGTTGGCGGATCGGCCTGGAGGCTCGTGAGATGTTCGACTCGCCGACCGTCAGACTGCCGTTGTCGTGCTTGGCAACGAGCTGGACGTTGGCGTACGTCGAGGGAATCACCCGTCCCCGGATCGCCAGCACCCGGCTGGCGGCTTGGACGGCGCGCTCGAAATCGCCGGTGATGCGCGTCAAGGCGGTAATAAAGAGGTTCCCAAACGTGTGGCCTCGCAGCCCTGCGCCTTCGACGAAGCGGTGTTGAAACAGCCGCTGCATCAAGGGTTCGGCGTCAGCCAGCGCCACCAGGCAGTTGCGGATGTCCCCGGGCGGCAAGATCCCAAACTCCTCCCGCAAGCGGCCCGAACTCCCGCCGTCGTCGGCGACGGTCACAATCGCCGTGATGTTATGCGTATAGACTTTCAATCCCTGGAGGAGCGTGGACAGTCCCGTCCCGCCGCCGATCACCACGACCTTCAGGCCTTTCTGGAGATGCCGACGCTCGAAGACCAGATCGATCACGTCACGCTGAGGAGCCGGAAAAACAGCATCGAGCACCGAGCGAACCATGAGGATGAATCCCGCCACCATCGCGGACAGCCCCAGTCCGACGTGCACCAGGCCGGAGAACCACCCCGCGGCCCCCGGCTGCGTCGTCATGTGGGCGATGCCGATGCCGCACAGCACGCCCCCGCCCACCCCCAAACAAAACCACCGTTTGATCTTCAAGCCGGGATACAACCATTTCAGCAGATGCTGAAGGCGCTGCGGGAGCGTGATCCCCTGGCCTCTCGTGTACGCCGTTTCCCCGACGCTCAGTGGCGCCCTCTCGCGATGCGACTCCATGCGTGCTTCTCCGTTGTGGCTCTGGCGGCGACGTGGTGCTGCTGACCCTGTCATGTGTACGGTCGTTGTAACAGACGCCGCCTAACGGAACCGTAACTTTTCCATGACAAGATTTTCACGAAAAAGTTACGCTGTGGTTACGTCGTGTGTGCTACACCACACGTGTCACAACCAGCAACGCATGGAAGGAGGTGAGTGATATGCAGAGGAAACAGATCATGATGGCGGTGGCCGTCGTGACGGGGCTGTGGATGCCCACAGTCCAAGCCGAGGTGGCGGGGCACATGCCACAGCCGGGTCTGGGAGACAAGATCAAGGGTTCGATCACGGCCCTGGATCTGAAGGCCCAGCCGCCGACCTTGCGGGTGACCAGCGAGCAAGGCAAGCTGTTCACGCTCCAGGTCGATCCTGGGGCCACCCGGGTGACGCAGGAGGGCAAGTCTGCGAACCTGGAGGAGCTGAAGGTCGGCCAAAAGGTGGAGGTGGAGCAAGCCTCCAAGGATGGCCAGCAGATCGCGAAGACGATCAAGGTCATCCCAGCCGCCAGTCCGGCGGCTCCTGAGGGCGCCTCCCGCAATGAACCGCGTGCCGAGCCGCGGGCGCCTGCGGGCAATGCCCCGTAATTGGCGCGTCACGATGCACCAATGACGGGCCGCGCGTGATGCGGAGCCGCGGCGGTGGACCGCGGCTCCGCGGACGTCGCGAATCCATCTGAAGCAATTGTAGAGGTCGGATGGAGGACCTCACCGCTGGGATGAGGCGGGTCTCCTGCTCATTCCGGCGGTGAGGATCCGCGCGGCGGACGAGACAGCAGACAGCCGTGGGTGGCGTGAGGGAAGAAATGGGAAAAACTGGCGCAGAGGGTAGAACCCATTTCAAAACCCCTGTGGCTAGGAGTTGGGAGCTAGGAGCTGGGAGCG
>JACPXS010000094.1 GCA_016196415.1 Candidatus Omnitrophota bacterium | reverse complement strand
ATCCTCCAGACACCAAAACACTCGATGAGTTGCTCTAACCAAGTCGATCAATTGACGTTCTTTGATGTTCCGGTGACAGAACCGATCGTCAACGTCGCCTCGGTACCACAGAGAAGTCCATTTCGATATCCGGGAGGGAAGACCTGGCTTGTTCCTCACGCGCGAAGGTGGTTATTAAATTTGAATTTCAGACCCGAGGTATTAATCGAGCCGTTCTCGGGTGGGGCCATTATCGGGCTGACGGTAGCTTTCGAACAGTTGGCTGATCGAGTCATTCTGGTTGAACGTGACGAGCAGGTTGCTGCCGTGTGGAATACCATTCTCAGTGAGGACAATGAATGGCTCGCGCGACGCATTCTATCGTTTGAACTCACTCGTGAGAATGTCTTGGCAGAATTGGCAAAAAGAACTTCTTCGACGAAACAGCTTGCTTTCCAAGCTATCCTAAAAAATCGGACATTTCATGGCGGGATCATGGCACCGGGCAGTAGCTTAATTAAGAATGGAGAAAACGGAAAGGGGCTCGCGTCTCGCTGGTATCCTGGAACTCTCGCTCGACGAATCAGGTCGATCACCCACGTTCGCCGTCGCATCAGCTTCATCCAGGGAGATGGTCTGGATGTGATAGGGAAGTACGCTGAACGGCGACACGCAACCTTCTTTATCGATCCTCCCTACACGGCAGGTGGGAAAAAGGCTGGGACGAGACTCTATGTGCACCATGAGTTGAATCATGATGAATTGTTCAGTGCCGTTCAACAGGTTATGGGGGATATTCTCATGACATACGACTATGCGGAAGAGGTGCTGAAACTTGCAGGAAGATATGGATTCGATACCCGACCGGTGACCATGAAAAACACCCGCCACACTCGCATGACGGAGTTGTTGATTGGGCGTGACCTGGGATGGGTTGATTGACATGCCGTTCGTTTCACCAAACGTCCCTACTGGAAAAATTTGGTGGCGGCAGCCTCCGCGAACTCTTGCGCAACTATCGCGAGTATCTGCACCAAATTCGCAGGTTGTGAATACAGCATCGGCATAAGTCACAAGAGGAAAAATCAAAATAGCGTGCGTAGAGATGAGCGTGTTTGGGTTTCGGGATTCGCGGGATCTCTTCCGCGAAGCTAAAATGGCGATGAAACGCCTGTCTGAACCAAATCCGTGGATGCGGGATGCTAAGCTGTGGAGACAGCTCTGGGAAGTCAGCAACTTCGGGATGGGTCTTTCGTTGCTCTACGATACGCCTATCCAGGTTCGCGCGGTTGCAGAAGAAGCCAATCAAGCTGATGGGCAGCTGCAGATTGGATTTGAGCAAGTTGATGTTCAGACCCGCGTGGTAGATCATCCGGAGAGAGAACCGGACCGGGGGTTTCGTGAAAAGCTAGACGTAGAATGGCCAGAGCTTTCTCCTGAAGAGGCCAGTGTGTTGATACAACAGGCTGTGCGAGCGAAGGAAAACAGGCGATATGCGAAGGAAAGGTTGCTCTATCTGTTACTTCACGCGAACTTCTCTAAAGGGGGTCTTGATTTGAGTCAGATGGAAGCCTCCGTCGGAGTGCTGTGTCCGAGAGTTTTCGATCAGATTTGGCTTCTCACATCTATCTGGCACGCTGGATCGTCGTACGCTATTGGACGCTTGCATCCAGCGGGAGACCAGTGGTTCTTCTATGACAGTTCCACCCATGTAGCTTTGGACCCCAAGCACGTTCATTTTCCGTTTGGGCCTGCTGAAATAGAGGCAGGGGTGCCACGGCCGCGAGGTTCTTTCTCGAGACGGGGTTAATGTGTTCAGCCAAGCGTTGTGTTTGGTATATTTCCTTAGGTCTTGGAGCTTGGATCTTGTGTCTGACTCAGGTTTCAATTTTTGGTCTCCGATCTGAGTAATGAACATCATTCTCACGGGCTTCATGGGGACGGGCAAGACCGCCGTGGGAAAACGGCTGGCCAAGCGGCTGGGCTGGCGGTTTGTCGATGTCGACCAGCTCATTGAGATGACGGTGAAGATGCCGATCGCTCGGCTCTTTACCGAGCGCGGCGAGGCCGTGTTCCGACGCCTTGAGCGCCGGTGCATCGCGCGCGTCATTCACGGTCGCCAACAGGTCATCGCGACGGGCGGGGGCGCCTTCGCGGATCCGCAGAACCGCGCGCGGTTGCGGGTGAGCGGCCCCGTCATCTGTTTGACGGCTCGGCCCCAGGTGATCCTCAAGCGCGTTGGCCACAAGCTGGGGATGCGGCCGCTGCTTGCCGGAAGCGCCGGCCCCCTCGCAAGCATCCGGACGCTGCTCCGCCTGCGGGCGCACGCCTACGCCCAGGCGGATTTGACCATCGAGACAAACGAGCTGTCCATCGACGAGGTGGTCGAGCGGATCTGGGCGAGGCTCGGCCCCTCTGTGTGCAAGAGCTGGCAGTACCTCTTGGATCACGCCGGGGAGTTGGCCCAGCGCTACGGCGGCAAGTACATCGTTGTCGTGGAACGCCGCATTGTGGCCTGCGGGGAGACCCAGTGGGAGGCGTACCAACACGCATCCCGCCATCTGACCGAGAAACCGGATGCCGGCATCTACTACATCCCCCTGCCTGAAGAGTCGCTGACCGCGTTGTAATGAAGACCACCGCAGTCGGCTCCGGACTCGGGGGTCTGGGCTCCGGGCCACTGCCCCCAGGGTCCAGCCCCGAACCCCCAGCCACATGCCCCTGATGCGGCGCTCCTCGGCCTCACGCTCCTCCACGCTGGGGCGCGTGGAATTTCCCTACCTGAAAGACGCCCAGGGCCGCTACGCGCCGATCGTCTATCTCCAGGTGTGGACGGGAGACCGGTGGGTCTACCTCCAGGCGTACGTGGATTCGGGCGCTTCCTGGAGCGTGTTCCATGCGGATGTCGCGCAGCTGCTCGGAACGAAGCTGAACCGGGCGAAGCGCCGCTACATCGCGCTCGGCAACGGCAGCGTGCTGCCGATTTACCTGCAGCACATCAAAGTCCGCTTCGCCGGATCGGAATTTCTCGTCCCGGCGGGATTCTCCGATGCGCTGCGGATGGGATTCAACCTCATGGGCCGGGCCGGATTTTTTACCCGGTTTGCCATGTGCTTTAATGACCGCAGTCGTCTCCTAACCGTGACCCGCTTGGTGCGGACCCGCTGAAGTTCTGCTCCACCCAACCGCGGTTCGATTTGTTTCACGGATTCGTCTTGTGGTAAGCTACTGCTCGATGGACATGAAACGACTGAGTGATCGCGAGCGATTCATCCTCCTCAACCTGGTTCCTGGCGCCGGCTCAACCCGGCTGCGCCGGCTCCTGCAGGCGTTCGGGGATCTCGATCGGCTCTGGAACGCGGATTGCCATGCGCTCCAGCAGGTGGAGGGAATCACCCCGGCGTTGGCTCAACACCTTGCGGCGGCTCGCCATCACCAGGCGCGGCTTGAACAAGAGCTTGCCCTGGCGAAACGCCACGGCGTGACCATCATCACCCTGGAGGAGTCCGCCTATCCCGCGTTGCTCAAGGCCATCCCCGATCCGCCGCTGGCCCTGTACGTCCAGGGGACATTGGAGCGCGTTGATGGAGTGGCGGTCGCGGTCGTCGGATCGCGAGGGGCCTCGTGCTACGGCCTCCAATGCGCTGAGCGCTTGGGGGCTGAGCTGGCGCTTCGTGGCGTGACCGTCGTCTCCGGGTTGGCTCGAGGCATTGACAGCGCGGCTCACCGAGGGGCGCTGATGGCATCAGGGCGGACGGTGGCGGTATTGGGAAGCGGCCTGGCGCGGATCTATCCCCCAGAGCACGGCCCGCTCGCCGAGCGGATCGCCAAGCAGGGAGCGGTGCTATCGGAGTACCCGATGGACACGCTGCCGCTTCCGTACAACTTCCCTCGACGCAATCGGATCATCAGCGGATTGTCGCTCGGGGTCGTGGTGGTGGAAGCCGCCGCGCACAGCGGGGCGCTGATCACTGTCGACTGCGCCTTGGAGCAGGGTCGCGAGGTCTTCGCCGTTCCCGGGCCTGTGACATCGACGAGGTCGCACGGGACGCACCAGTTGTTGAAGCAGGGCGCGCGCTTGGTGAGTTCGGTGGAGGATATCGTGGAGGAGCTGCGCCTCAGCCCGCAGCCGATCGCGCACGCTCAAACCGAGGAGCCGGCGATCGATGACGCTGTTCGGCTGCCTGAGCCTGAGCGTCGGGTGTTGTCCTGCATGGGCGAGCATGACCCATGTCCGATTGACGCGATTTCAGCGCAGAGCGGATTGGCGATGCCCGAGGTGTCCTCGGCGTTGCTCCACCTTGAGCTGAAGCGGCTTGTCCAGCAATTGCCAGGCAAACGATTTGTGCGGCGAGCCCTCGGGACTGCCGAGGCGCGGCGTGAGGTGCGGTGTCGTGTGATGCATCATCAGGCCCAGCCATGAAGGCGACGGTGAACGGTGAGGGGCGCGAACTTCCCGATGGCACGACGGTCTCAGGGCTGCTGGACGAGCTGGCCATCGCGCCGGAGCGGGTCGTCGTGGAGGTGAACCTCAGCATCCTGAAGCGCGCGGCCCATGCGCAGACGGTATTAGAGGAAGGCGATCAGGTGGAAATCGTGCATTTCGTGGGAGGGGGAGCCCACCGCGATCCCGTGATGGCGAAGAACCTCGTGATCGTTGAATCGCCCGCAAAGGCGAAGACCATCCATAAGATCCTCGGGCCGGAGTTTGACGTCACCTCCTCCATGGGCCATCTGCGTGATTTGCCGCATAGCAGGCTCGGCGTTGACGTCGAGCACAACTTTGAGCCGCACTACATTGTCATCCAGAAGCGGCGGAAGATCGCCAAGCAACTCCAGGAGGAAGCTCGGGGCCGCGCGGCGATCTATCTGGCGCCCGATCCCGATCGGGAAGGGGAAGCGATCAGTTGGCATCTGGAGCGGCTGCTGCGGGATGACGAAGCCGCGCAGGCGAAGCGCGCGACGCACGCGAAGACAGCACGGCACAGCACGACACCTCCCAAGCGCGCCTCCCCATCGAAGCGCTCGGAGCAGAACGGACGGAAGATCTACCGTATCAGCTTTCATGAGATTACGCCGCAGGCGGTCAGGGCGGCCCTGAAGCATCCCGGCGCCATTAATCTGAGAAAAGTCAACGCGCAACAGGCGCGGCGGGTCTTGGACCGGCTGGTCGGCTATTCGCTCTCCCCGCTCCTGTGGAAGAAGGTCGGGCGCGGGTTGTCGGCTGGCCGCGTGCAGTCCGTGGCGTTGCGGATGATCGTCGACCGCGAGAAGGAGATCGAGGCGTTCGTCCCGCGCGAGTATTGGACGATCGGCGTCGAGCTCAAGCCAGGGACCGGGCCATCCTTCAGCGCGGTGCTCGATATGATCGGCGAGCAGAAAGCCGAGCTGAAGACATCGGCTGAGGCGCAGCGCATCGCCGAGGAGTTGCGGCGCCAGACCTACGTCGTGGCCGCCGTTGAGGAGAAGGACCAGAAGCGTTACCCCAAGCCTCCGTTTACGACCAGCACCCTCCAGCAGGAGGCCTTCCACAAGCTCGGCTTCTCCTCGGCGCGCACGATGCGGATCGCCCAGCAGTTGTATGAGGGGCTGGAGATTGGAGAAGCCGGCCCCGTCGGGTTGATTACGTACATGAGGACCGACTCGGTGCGCGTCGCCAACGAGGCGCTGAGCGCCGTGCGTGCGTTGATTCCCAAACGGTTCGGCAAGGCCTACCTGCCTGCCAAACCGCGCGTCTATCGATCGAGGAAATCCGCCCAAGAGGCGCATGAAGCGATTCGGCCGACCGGCGTGGCGCGCGCGCCGGAATCGCTGCAGCCCTTCTTGACGAAGGAACAGTCGGATCTCTATCAGTTGATTTGGCAGCGATTCCTCGCCAGCCAGATGAGTGATGCGGTGGATCGCGTGGTGAGCGTCCAGATTGACGCGCTTCCGCCCGCCCCGCCGGCTTCGCATGGCGAAGCCAAGCGCAGCGGGGTGAGCGGCTCCCCCGCCGCGCCAGGAGCGGGGGGCAGGCAGGCAGGAACGTTTCGCCTCAAGGCCAACGGACGCACCAGTCTCTTTCCGGGATGGACCAAGGCCTACCAGGAAACCGAGGAGAACGATCGCGACGAGGACAAGCTTCCTGAAGGGGTGCTGCCGCCCTTGGCGAAGGGGGATCGGCTCACCCTCATCGGGGTCGCCCCAGCCCAGCACTTCACCAAGCCGCCGCGCCGCTACACCGATGCCTCATTGGTGAAGGCGTTGGAAGACGGAGGGATTGGGCGCCCCAGCACCTATGCGCCGACGATTCAGACGCTCGTGTCCCGCGATTACGTCCGCCGCAACAGCGGCAGCTTCGCCCCGACCCAATTGGGGCGAATCGTGACGGAGATGCTCATTGAGCATTTTCCCGAGGTGATGGACGTCAAGTTCACCGCCGAGATGGAGGGGGAATTGGATCGCATCGAAGAGGGGGATTTGGAGTGGGTGGCCGTCGTGCGGCATTTCTACGACCCCTTCTCCTCCCGCGTGACCACTGCGCAGGAGAAGATGCGCGAGGTCAAGCGCGAGGTCATTCCGACCCGGTACGTCTGCGAGCAGTGCGGCAAGCCGATGGTGATCAAGTGGGGCCGCTTCGGCCAGTTCCTGAGCTGCTCAGGCTACCCGGACTGCAAGAACGCCCGCCCGGTGCCCACCGGCGTGCCGTGTCCGCAAACGGGGTGTGGGGGCGAGCTGATTGAGCGTCGGGCCAGGGGCAGGCACTTCTACGGCTGCTCGAAGTATCCCGCGTGTCGGTACACGGCCAGGCGGCTGGAGAAAGAGCCTGGTGGAACGAACGAAAACGATTCCTCGAATGAGGAAGATGAGAGTAAGCCGTAGGCAGTTGGCGGTAGGTAGAAAGCGGTGAAGACCGTCCTGGGGTTGTGGCTCGCTCGTGGTTCGACAACGTTGTGTTGATGGATGGTTCACCACGAGTGCTGAGCAGGATTGAAATGATCAACCGAGCATTTCAATCTGGTCGAAGCACTAGCCCGCCGATCAGCCTTCTGCCGAGTGCCGACCGCAGGCTGCCTACTGAAGCGCATGCCTAAGGTCGTCGCACGCGCCCCGGTGGACCGATTCCTCCGCTACCTCCTCGCCGAGCGCAATGCCTCCGAGTACACCTGCAGCAATTACGCCCACGACCTGAGCCAGTTCTTCCGGTTTCTGGGCAGCCGCGCAATCAGTCGGGTGACGCCGCTTGAGATTCGGCGATTCGTCGTGCACTTAAGCACCCAGCGCTTCGCCAAGCGGACCATCGCTCGCAAGCTCTCGTGCGTGCGGAGTTTCTTTCGCTTCCTCTGCCGCGAAGGGCGGCTGCTGCACAATCCGGCAGCGGCCATCCCGAGTCCCCGGTTAGAGAAGCGGCTTCCCGCATTCCTCGATGAGGAGCAAATGCGTCGGCTGCTGAATACCCCCCCCACGGCCAAGTGTCAAGGCGCGCGGGACCGGGCGGTCCTCGAAACGCTGTACTCCACCGGCGTGCGGGTCTCCGAGCTCGCCGGGTTGAACCTGGAGGATCTCGATGAGATTTCCGGGACGGTCCTCGTGCGCGGAAAGGGGAAGAAGGAACGGCTCTGTCCCATCGGGGAGACCGCGTTGCAGGTGATCCGCGCCTACCTGGCGAAGCGGCCCAAGACATTGCGCACGCCCTACGCGTTGTTCGTCAGCCAGAAACTCACCCGGCTGACGGTTCGCCAGGTGGATCGATTGCTGGTGCGCTACGTGCGGCTGGCCCAGCTTTCCCCCTCGATCAGCCCGCACAGCCTGCGCCACAGTTTCGCGACCCACTTGCTGGATCGAGGAGCGGATCTGCGCAGCGTGCAGGAACTGTTGGGTCACGCAAGCCTCTCCACGACGCAGATCTACACACACGTTACGCCCCAGCGGCTCAAAAAAATCTATGACCAGGCGCATCCGCGAGCCTAACGATTGGTAGCCTCGATGTGGATGCTCTACGAGATCCTCTTTGTAGTGGGATGGTGTCTATATCTTCCGAGCGCGCTGTGGCGCAGGCGACTGCCGCATTCCGGCTGGACGATGCGATTGGGCAAGTACCCGGAGGCCCTTCGCAGTCGCCTGGGCGGCAGGCCGGCCATCTGGGTCCATGCGGTCAGCGTCGGCGAGATCCTGGCCGTCCAACCGGTTCTGCAGGCCATTCGGCAAGCTTATCCGGCGGATCCAATTGTCCTCTCGACGATCACGCCGGGAGGATACGAGGTGGCCGTGAAGCGCAATGCCGCGCAGGCGATTGTGGTCTTCTTCCCGTTGGACCTGCGATGGTGCGTGGCCAACGCGCTCAAGATGCTCCGCCCCCGTCTCCTCCTGCTCATGGAATCGGAGCTCTGGCCGATGACGATTCACCTGGCCAAGGCCCGGGGGGTTCCTATTGCGCTGCTCAATGGGCGGATGTCTGCCCGCACGTTTACGCGGTATCGCTGGATCGCGCCGTGGATTGGCAAGCTCTCCACGCCCATCGACCTCTTTGTGATGCAGACGCACGCCGACGCGGATCGCCTGCGGCAACTCGGGGTCCCCGCGCACAAGATCCGGGTGGTCGGCAGCCTGAAATGGGATGCCAGCCTCGGCGCGCGTCCCAACCGCGAGACGCTTCAGCAGGCCGCCGGGCGTCTTGGGCTTTCTGACGGGCAATCGCTCATCGTGGCGGGGAGCACCCATCGGGGGGAAGAGGCGGCGGTGCTCCGGGCATTTTGCGCTGCTCGCGCCTCCCATCCGAGCGCTCGTCTGATCCTGGCGCCTCGGCATCTTGAGCGGCTCTCGGAAGTGGAAGGGCTGATTCGCCAGGCAGGGTTGAGGCCGGTTCGCGTCTCCCAAGGCGCCGGTGCTGCGGCGTGGGATGTCGGCGTGGTGGATACCTTCGGACAGTTGCCGGATTATTACGGGCTTGCGTCGGTCGTGTTTGTCGGCGGCAGCCTCATCCCGCACGGGGGACAAAATCCCTTGGAGGCGGCAAGCCTCGGGAAACCCGTCATCTTCGGCCCCTCGATGCACAATTTTTCCGAGATCGTCCAACAGCTGACGGCGCACCAGGCGGCGCGACCAGTGGCCAATGACGGAGACTTAACACGAGTGCTTCAGGAGCTCCTCGCCAAGCCGGCGGAAGCGACCGCCATGGGGCGTCGCGCACTGGCGCTCACCGAGCGTGCTCGAGGGGCGACTGGGCGCACGTTCAACGCCCTCCGCCCCCTCTTGCGGTCGTGAGCTCGTGTGCCTGGGTGGCTAGCGCGCTCCCGGGCCGGGGGAGTGCATCAGTGTGACGTGACACCGCAACAGCACAGAGCAGCGCAGCGTCGTAGAAGGGGTTGGTCCAACATCAGTTCTTCGCTTCTGCAGAATTCTGCGTTTCTGCGGTGTGAAGTCAAATGAAGTGCCCGCTCCCGGGTGGTGCCTTAATTTGCCTGGTGCCGCGGAGCCGGGTCCCCTTCGGCCGCCCGCAGCACCAGCGCGATAGTCGCTGGGCGAGGAGGGACGCGGGTGGCGCAGCGGCAGGCCTCGGTAAATTAAGGCACCACCCGCTCCCGGGCTTTCTTGTCGCGATATGCCCACTCATGTATACTCGCTATACGAAGAGGACCTCCGACAACGGTGAGCCATGCTGAATTGCGCAGCGGCGGGGACAAAAACGGCACGTAGCAGGGAGTCGGTCCGTTCGCTCCCCAGGAGACGCTCCCCTGCCGCCCCCCAGCGCAGGCGTGGCGCTACCCCGCAACGTGAAACCGGACAGGGCATTCTTGAGTTCTTGATTTTGATCGGCGTCCTCGCCGCCCTCCTCGTTGTTTCGAGACCGCTCTCTGACGCGATCCACGATTTCTTCGTTCAGAGTGCCGAGAAGTCGGAAGAAGCCAACACGGTGTTGAGCCGTGTTCAGCCTGAGCTTCCACCGTGGGCTGGTGAACGCGAACAAGGCGAGCCGACAAGCCCTGCCGAGAAGGACGATGAGAATGAGCGAAGGAAGCGCATCACCCTCGGTCCCAACTCACCGGTCCCGCCACGGAAGCCCTCTGGAAGTCAAGGAGGGCAGGGTGAGGGCGGAAGCGGAATCGGTGGCGGCGGCGGAGGTGTTGGTGGCGGGGGTGTCGGCGGTCCTCTATCGCCTGGCGGCGGCGGCGGCGGCGGCAGGGGCGGCGGCGGTGGTGCTGAACCACCCCCTGCGCCCTTTCCGAAACCGCCGGATCCGATTCTGCCGACCCCGCATCCAGACGCGACCGAGCCTAACATCCCCTCCCAGCCTTTTGCCGCCGTATTGCGCGATGCGTTTAATCAGCTGTTTTATGAGGGACTCGGAAGCCTTGCCAGGAAGCTCGCCGACTTCCTGATCCTGGATCAGGTTCGCCTCGTCTTTGAAGCGATGTCTTCTCCGGATGTCGGGGGGTTTGTCTCTCTGGACGATGCCACGGTGATTCATTTAAATGAAGCGATGCCAATGGGGGGTTGGCCTGCCATGGAGATCGCCGCGGTCTTAGCGCATGAGGCGCATCATGTCACGCAGTTGACGATCGAAAAAGTCCAGCAGAGAAGCCCGGTGTTCTGGCTTGAAGATATTGAAGGCCCGGCGTACGTGAAGGAAACGCTCGTGTGGGATGAGCTTCGTCGAGATGCCGGTGGCGTGATTACCTCCGCGGCACAGCATGGCGACTGGGACTTCCGGGCGAATACCTTCATGGTGGGTGGGAGGGTGGATGTGGCCGCTCACAACGCCTACATTGCTTCCACACGCGGCATCACCCCTCACACGCAATGGTGGTGAGCAACGATGCGGAGCGCATGAGCTCATGGCATTGAGGCGCGAGAACGCGACACGATACGCGATCCCTGCTATCCTGATGGTGGGGGTGCTGGCAGAGGCGGTGGATGCTGGGTCTCTGCGTTCGGGATCAGCGGCGGAATCCCCCCAGGCGGTCAAGCCGATGACGACAGATGCTGAGCACGTGCCTCCTCCCGTCCAGGTGAGCGGCGTCGGATCCTGGACGGTCTACCGGGGCCAGCACGGGAGGCTCGACGTCGCCTTTGAATATCCCCAGAACTGGGCGGTAGGCGCTGAAGAGGGGCGAGAGCAGCCGTATTGGCAGGTCGTCATTCTGGGACCGCGCAATGCGAAAAATACCCTCAACGTGTCAATGGTCGTTCGCAAACTCTCAACAACAGCCGAGGGGGGGCTGTATGACGATTTCCAAGCACTCGTCGAAACTCGCCGCACGCAGTATGCGGCCAACCACGACTTTCAGCTCCTCGGTGAAGGCGCATCGTCGGTGAGCGGTGTGGCCGCACGGCAGTCCGAGTTCTCATACGTCGTGCCTCTGCCGCCCCACAGCGTTGAACCAAAACCCACATCCATGCAGACGCGACTCGTTCAATTCGCATTCCGCGGCGCCCTCTACGAGCTCAGCTATACGGCCGATGTGAATCAGTACGCCACCTACCACAACGTCTTTGCCCACCTCCTGGACACGTTCACTCTGAATCCGTGATCCCGTCCGCCCATTGACGTTTGACCCCCCTTCGCAGAAAGCCACGGGCGGTCAGCCCGTGGATGCATGCGAGGAGGGTGCCCTGCGAGGCCTTGGCGAAGCCGCACACCTCCGCGCTTCGGCGGGTGTCGCGCTCCGAAGGTTCGGAGAGGTGCCACGGCTGTCACGCCGTGGGGCTCCACGACGTCACTATTCCCGTTGCGCGTTTGCGCGTTGAATGCGCCAACACGCGAACGCGCTCCCGCGCAACCCCAGCGTCGTCAGACAAGCGTCGTCCCGGTAGTGACTTCATTTGCTTTTACACCGCGGAAACGCGGAAGCCCTCTGAAACGCGGAGGTTCTTGAACGCCAGCCCCTTCTGCGTTTCCGCGCCTTCTCCGCGATTCTGCGGTGTCGCGTCAAAATGAGGCACTACCGTCGTCCCATCATCTTTGACACACCCCTCCTGCCCGACGTACAATAGGTTGTTATGTGGCAGTTCCTCCACGACGCCTGGTGGCGTCTCGCCACACAGAGCCATCCACAGACCTTCTCGGACGCTCTCGCCTGTCGCGCGCTTCAGACCGGTTCGGTTGCCTACCGCGCGGCCGTTGCCCTGCGCAACACGGCGTACGATCGGCGTTGGATCATGCCGGCGCGGTTGGCGTGTGGAGTGGTGAGTGTGGGCAATCTCACGGTCGGCGGGACCGGAAAGACCGCCTGCGTTGAGCTGCTCGCCAAGAAATTGACCGCGATGGGCAGGCGCGTGGCGATTCTGTCGAGGGGATATGGGGTCTCGCGGCATGACTACTGGCTCCGCGCAGACCAGGGGCGCCTCGTGGTCGATGGGGAGGAGCGGCCGGCGTGGGACGGGATCGCGGATGAGCCCCAACTGCTGGCCGCCCATCTCGACGGCGTTCCTGTGATGGTTGGGCCGCGACGAGCGCGCATCGGCCGGCTGGCGTGCGAGCAGTTCGGAGCGGAGGTCGTGGTGGTGGATGACGGGTTTCAGCACCGGCGTCTGCAGCGCGACTGCGACATCGTGCTGGTGCATGCGCGGATGCCCTTGGGGGGCTGGCCGATGCTGCCGCGCGGCCCGATGCGCGAGCCCATCACCTCGCTTGCGCGAGCGCACGTGGTGATGATCACCAAAGCCGACGAAGCCTTCGCCACGCTCGGCGCGCTCGAGGAACGGCTGCGCGGGCTTGCGCCGGACGCCGCGTTCGTGACCGCGCTTCACGCGCCGTCCAGCCTGATCGATTCCGCGACAGGCCTCCAGGATGAGCCGGCGCGGCTCGGTGGATTGCGTCTTGGGCTGGTCTCATCCATCGGCGATCCGGCAGGGTTTGAGGCCACGCTGCGGCAGCTTCACGCCACCGTGCTGTGGCATCGGATCTTTCCGGATCATCATGCGTACCGCGCGTCGGACTGGCTCGCCATCCTCCGCCAGGCAAAGATGAGCCGTCCGGATGGGGTGGTGACCACGGAGAAGGATTGGGTTCGCTTGCGCTCGGTCGTGCAAGATCAGCGGGTCCCCCTAATCCCTCTCTGGATCTTGGGAATTCAAATGCGGGTACTCAGTGGGGAAGAAGCGTTGAATGCTCGATTGGCTGGCGTGCGCGCTTGTTAGAACCGCAAGCGGTTTCCTCTGCCGCGTGCCCCCTTCGCTTGCGATTTGGGTCGGCGAGCGGCTCGGCCTTGTCGCGGCACGGCTGCAGTCCAAGCGGACGCAGATCGGATTACGCAATCTCCGAGCCGCGTTTGATGGGACGCTTTCTCCCAATGCTGCGCGCCGGATCATCCTCGCCTGTTACCGGCAGCTGGGCGCCGGCATGGTGGAGCTCTTGCGGTTGCCGGTGATCGATGAAGCGTACGTCGATCGCTACGTCACGATCGACGGGCTGGCTCACGTGGAGCGCGCCATCGCCTCCGGCAGACCCGTGATCCTGCTCACGGGGCACTATGGAAACTGGGAGCTCTCGTCCATTGTGGCGGCGTTGAAAGGCCATCCCGTCACGGCGCTTGCCCGGGCGCAGAACAAGCTCCCGAAGCTCTATCGCCTCCTGGTGTCCTATCGCGAGTCAAAAGGCTGCCGGATTGTCCACAAGGGCGGCGCGATGAAACAGCTGATCGCGGCATTGGATCACCGGCAGCTCATCGGCATCGTCGGTGACCAGGCCAGCCGCCAGGGGATCTTGGCGGACTTCTTCGGCCGGCCGGCGCTCTTTGCGACCGGGCCGTTCGAGCTGGCTCACCGAAAGGGAGCCGTCATCGTGCCGGCGTTCATCCACCGCGCGCGCGGACCGTTCCATCGACTGGTGGTTGAGCCTCCCCTCACGCTCCCGGAACACGCCGATCGGGCAACCGCCGTCCGCATCGGCGTGGAGTCGTTTGCGGCCGTGCTGGCGCGCCACATTCGAGAGGATCCCGGGCAGTGGCTGTGGATGCATAAACGGTGGAAGCGCACCCCCGCCAGACGAGCACTCATCTGTAGCGACGGGAAGCTCGGGCACGTGAAACAGTCCCTCGCCATCGTCGACGCCTTGCGGGAGTATCACCCAGCACTCACCCACCGCGTGATTGAGGTCAGGTACCGCAACCGCGCGGGCCGAGCGATGGCGCTGCTTTGGAGCTGGTGGCTGCCCGCTGGGATGAGCGGGATCCGCTGCCTTGAGTGGGCGCTGGCGCCGGAAACGGCGTCGGCCTTGCTTGGCTGCTACGCCGATGTCATCATTTCCTGCGGGGCCTCGACGGCGCCGGTGAACGTCCTCTGGAGCCGCGCCAACGGCGCGAAGTCCGTCGTGATGATGAACCCGGCACCGCTGCCGGCCAGCCGGTTCGATCTCGTTATTGCCCCGCGGCACGATCGGCTTCCCAAGCGGCCGAACATCGTGCGGACCTTGGGCGCGCTCACTCCTCGGATATCAGATGAGGAGTTCCTTCAGTCACGGCAGCGCCTCCAGCGCCATCCAAGCTTCCGTATGGCGCGTTCGAGTGCGCCGGCTCGAAACGACCCACGCGCCGCTCAAGCGAGCGTTCCGACCTCACCAGGGCAAGGAGGAGATCTGCATGAGCCCCATCCGGTCGTCGCGGTGTTCCTCGGCGGCGATACGCTCCACTACGAGGTGAACCAGGCGTTTGTGGAGGCGCTCCTGGCGCAGGTCAAGACGGCCTGCGAGCGCATCGATGGCTGGTACCTGGTGACCACCTCGCGCCGCACCGCAGCGCCGGTTGAGCGGCTGCTCGCGGAGCGGCTCAGCCATGACTCCAGATGCCGGCTGTGCCTCCTGGCGACCCGCGATCCGCTTGACGGCACCATGGAGGGCATGCTCGGCTCAGCCGACGTGGCCGTGGTAACCGGCGAAAGCGTATCGATGGTGTCAGAAGCGTGCGCAAGCCCGGCGCGCGTGCTAGCAGTGGAACCGCCTCGTCGAGCGAACGCCTCAACGCTGACCAAGCCGCAACGGTTCCTGCGCGACCTGGCCCGCGAGGGCTATGCGCGGCTGGTGCCGGTGGCGGCCCTGGCCCAGGCGATCCAGGAGAGCCTGGGCCAGCGGCACGCGCCCAAGCGGCTGGACAACGACGCCCTCGTCCGGCACGCCGTTTCTAAACTGCTTTGAGCAACACCTCCTCTCGTGGAACGTGGAACGTGTCACGGAAGGGAAGCCCTGATGGGCGATTGGATTCTTCACGGTAACCGTTACACGTTGCACGTGAAACGGACGTAGCCTTCATGCACGTGTTGCAGTTGCTTCCTTCGTTGGAAGTCGGTGGCGTGGAGCGGGGGGTCCTGGATCTGACCAGGGGCCTGCTCGCGTGCGGGCACCGGGTCAGCGTGGTCTCCTCGGGAGGCCCGCTGGTGGAGCGGCTGACTCAGCTTGGCGCGAGGCACTACCGGCTACCGGTCCATGAGAAGTCGCTTGCGGCCATCGGGTCGTGCATCCCGGCTGTCGTCCAACTCATCCGGTCAACCGGCGTCGATCTCGTCCATGCCCGATCGCGGGTCCCCGGCTGGATCGGGTTCGCGGCCGCTCGATGGACACAGCGGCCGTTTGTCACCACCGCGCACGGGTTCTATCGTCCGCATCTTGCCTCGCGGGTCATGGTCTGGGGGCGGCTGGTGATTGTGCCGTCGGAGGCGTTGGGCCGCTATCTCGTGGAGCAGTTTCGCGCGCCGAAAGACCGAATTCGAGTTATCCCCCGCGGCGTCGACGTGGACGAATTTGCCTTCCACCCGCCTTCGCCGAATCACGAGGGGCCATGGCGGATCGGGCTCATCGGGCGATTGAGCCCGCTCAAGGGTCAGGCCGTCGCGCTGCGCGCGTGCGCCCGCTTGCGCCGCCACGGCGTGCCGGTGACCCTCTGCCTTGTCGGCGATCGTCCCGATGCGCCGGCCAGACGGGCGCTTGACTCGCTCATCGCCCACGAGAGGCTGCAGGAGGCCGTCGAGTGGCTGGGCATCCGTCATGATATCCCGGCGGTGATCGCCTCCATGGATCTGCTCATCGTGCCGTCGACCTATCCGGAATCCTTCGGCCGCAGCGTGATCGAGGCCCAGGCGGTGGGGCGTCCTGTCGTGGCCTCGCGCGTCGGCGCGCTGGCCGAGCTCATTGAGGACGGCCGCAGCGGGTTGCTGGTTCCGCCGCGCGACCCGCAGGCCTTGGCCGAGGCCATTGGGCGATTCATCAACGACCCGGCGCTGCGCCAGCGGTGCGTCGAGGCGGGCCGCCAACGGGTTGAAGCGGAGTGGACGGCCGCTCGGATGGTTGAGCGCACGCTGGCCGTGTATGACGAATGCTTGCACCGGCCCCGCGTACTCATTTGGAAGCTGAGCGCGCTGGGAGACGTCATTCTCTCCACGCCAAGCCTTCGAGCGATTCGGCGGCGGTTTCCGAGAGGACATCTCACTTTGGTCGTCGGGCGATCGGCCTATGAAGTGGTGGCGCGATGCCCGTATCTCAACGACATCCAGATCTTCGACCCCAAGCGCAAAGACCATGGGGTGGTGCGCCATGCCGCATTCATCCGGCGGCTTCGCCAAGGGCGGTTCGATCTCTCGGTGGACCTGCAAAACAGCCGCAAGACTCATCTGATGGCCTGGTGGGCGGGGATCCCGGTGCGGATCGGCTACCGGAGAAAGCTTGGCTGGCTACTGAACCGCGGCGTACGGCTGCCGCGCGTCGTGCTGGCTCCCATCGCGCATCAGCACTATCTCTTGAAGCAGGCTGGGATCATGCCCGATGGGGAGGCGTTGGAGCTGTGGCCCTCAGCGCGCGATGACGAGCGCGCCAGGCAGCTGCTTGAGCCTCTGGCGCGCCAGGGGACGACGCAACTCGTGGGGGTTCATCCGGGCGGCAGCGGCCGATGGAAGACCAAGCGCTGGGAGCTGAAGCGGTGGGCGTCTGTCTGCGATGCGCTCACCCAGCGCGGCATTCGCGTGGTGGTCACCGGCGGGCCTGAGGAGCGGCCGCTCGGCGAAGCGCTGTCGAAACTCACCAAGACACGGCCCCTAGTGGTCATTGGCCAGACCAGCTTGCTGGAGCTGGCGTGTCTCATCAGACGCTGCGATGCCTTTCTCGCCCACGACTCGTCGTCGCTGCATCTCGCCGCCGTGGTGGGCACTCCCACCGTCGCCCTGTTCGGTCCGACGGATCCCAAACGCCACCTGCCGCCGACGTTTACAGGTACGGTGATCAAGAAAGATGTGGCGTGCAGCCCGTGCTACGCCACCCGTTGCCGGACGATCACTCACGCGTGCATGAAGCGGATCAGCGCGGTGGAAGTGCTCAGCGCGGTGTTGGGATGGCTCGCGGACTCGGAGTCCTCCGCCCACGCGTCTTCTCCGGCGGCCGGCGGACCGCCATCCACCACCGTGATTCCTCCACGCGCCTCCTCGTCAACGCGCTGACGCGCCGCCACGATGCGCCTTCTTTGCATCCCCCCTGATCTGAGCCTCGGGAACCTTTGCGCTCTGGTGAAGGCCGTTCATGCTGGGTGCGGCCGGCGATGAACCGAATCCTCGTGGTGCTGCCGAACTGGTTCGGCGAAACGCTGTTCGTCACCCCGTTTCTCAAGGCGCTGCGGGAGCGGCACCCCGAGGCGTGGATCGCGACCCTGGGCTGGCCGCAGTGCCGAGAGATCCTTCTCCAGAACCCTCATGTGAATGCCCTGCTGGAGTACGACGAACGGGGACGGCATCGCTCCGTCTGGGGCAAGCGGCGGCTCATCGCGAGCTTGCGCGCCGAAGCCTTCGACGCCGCCTTCATGCTCCGCAAGAGCCTCTCGCGTTCGCTGCTGCTGAACCTGGCAGGCATTCCCAAGCGGATTGGCTTTGCGAACTCCAAGAGCGGTTGGCTCCTGACGCATCGCGTGCCGGCGGCGCCTCCTTCCACCGCGGAGGCCTTGAAGCGCGCGGGGCGAACCCAGCAGCCTGGCGAGTCGATCGCGCAGCACTCGAGGCATAAAGCCGCGACCTACCTGCCGCTGCTCGCCGCGGTCAGCCGCCCCGCCACGCTGACCGCTTACGAGTACTTCGTGAGCGAGGAGGAACGAGCGGAGGCCCGCGCGCGGTTGAGCACGCCGCATTGCGCAACCGGCGGGCCGCTGATCGTCCTGCATCCGGGGGCGAACTGGTTTCACAAGCGCTGGTCGGCCCAGCGCTTCGCGCAGCTGGGGGATCGTCTGGCCGGCGCGCACCACGCCCAGGTGATGATCACCGGAGGACCAGCCGATCTTGCCTTAGCCGGCGCGGTCAACAAAGGGATGCGACAGCCCGCGACCGTCATGGCGGGGCAGACGACGTTGCGCCAGCTCGGCGCGTTGCTGGAGCAAGCGCGCCTGGTGGTGTCCAACGATACCGGCGTCTTGCATATGGCCGCTGCGCTGCGCCGGCCGGTAGTGGCGCTCTACGGACCCACCGCACCCGCGTTGACGGGTCCGCTTGGCGATCCGACGCGAACCATCGTCGTGCACCATCCTGACTGCTGTCCTGAGATTCCGTGCTTCCGTCCACATCGCCCCCCCCACGTGGGAATGGAGGCGATTACCGTCGAAGAAGCCTACGGCGCGGCGGCCACGCTGCTGGAGCGGCCCTCATGAGGTGGGGCCCACAAGGGAGCGCGGGTGAACCCAAGACGCCTGCGGCATCCTCCGGACTCCAGGCCACGGGCAGGCGATTCCTCGTCATCGGCCCCTCGAATATCGGCGATGCCATTCTGATGAGCCCGGTGGTCGCAGCGCTCCATCGGCATGACCCTTCGGCGCACCTCGCCCTCATCGTGGGCTCGCGCGCAAGGGCCCTCTTCATTGAGGATCCGCGCGTTCACACGCTCACGGATCTGGATCAATTCGATGCGCTTGCGGGGCGGCTCAAGCTGGCCCTGGTCCTGTGGCGGTATCATCCGCACCTCGTGGTCGATCTTCGTCATACGCTCTACCCGCTCCTCCTGAAGCCGCTCAGAGCATGGCGCTATCTCCTGCAGCCTCCGCGGGCCGTGCCGCATATGCGCGATCGGCATCTCTGGAAGCTCCGCATCCAAGCGCCGGAGATCCGCGTTCAGGACCCAGGGCTCCAGCGCGCCTCCGCAGCGGCAGCGGATGGCGGCTCCGTGTGGTGCGGGCCAAAGGAACGGGCGCATGTCGACGGACTCTGGAGGCGATGGCGCCTGGAGGATGCGCAAAGAACCGTCGTGGTGATCTGCCCAGGCGCTCGCAGCCACATCAAGCGCTGGACGGCGGAGGGGATTGCGCGCGTGGCCGATCGGCTCATCCAGGAACGCGGCGTCACCGTGATCTTTTCCGGCGAGCCGGATGAGGAGCCCATCGTGGAGTCGATCGTGGAGTTGATGGATCACCGAGCCCATAGCGCGGTGGGGCTGACGACCATTCGGCAGCTCGGCGCGTTGATGCAGCGGGCCCGCGTGGTGATCACGAACGACTCGGCCTCGCTCCACCTGGCTTCCGCGGTCGGGGTCCCGACGGTGGCGGTCTTCGGGCCGACCGATGCCGCCAAATACGGCCCCACCGCGGATCCGAGCCGCACGATTCGCCGCCGGCTCTTCTGCTCCCCCTGTGAGCTGTCGCTCTGCCCGCTCAACCACGAGTGCATGCGGTTCATTCCCCCCGACGAGGTGTATGAGGCCGCCGTCACGTTCTTGGAGCAGCGCGGATGAATCCCCGATGGGAACTCAGGGTCGAAGGGCAGGACCGCGAGGCTGCCCCCATGCCTTGTGTCCCTGCGCCGAAGCGGATTCTGGTCATTCGGCTCGACCGCCTCGGCGACGTCGTCCTCTCCACGCCTGTGCTGCAGGCGCTGCGTGAGCACGTTCCGCACGCGTTTATTGCCATGATGGTCCGCCCGGCCTGCCGCGATGTCGTGGCGGGCCATCCCTCGCTGAATGAGGTCATTGTCTATGAGAAAGAGGGGGCTCAGCGGAGTCTCTTGGGCACGGTGCGATTTGCCCGCGGGCTCAGGCGCTACGCGTTTGACACGGCGCTGATCCTCCATCCGACCAACCGCTCGCATTGGATCCCCCGGCTTGCGGGCATTCCAGTGCGGATCGGCTACAACCGGAAGAGCGCGTGGCTGCTGACGCATCGCCTGCCTCATCGAAAGCAGCGCGGGGACAAACATGAAGCGGAGTATACGCTTGAGTTGTTGCGCATCTTCGGCCTCCACCCTGGACGCCCACATCCGCTGGTGTCCGTTCAGGCCGGCGCTCAGGAGCGTCTCGCCAGCGTGCTGACCGACCAGGGCTTCAACGCGACGGCTCGCGTGGTCGCGATCCATCCCGCCGCGAGCTGTCCGTCCAAACGATGGATGCCTGAGCGGTTTGCCGAGGTGGCTGACCGGCTGATCGAGCAGGTGAACGTCCAGGTGGTGTTGGTCGCAGGCGTTGCGGAAATCGGGCCTGCGCGCGCGGTGGAAGGGGCCATGCGCCATCGTGCGCTCAATCTTGCCGGGAAGCTGTCGGTTGCTGAGCTGGCCGCGTTGCTCCAGCGGTGCGCCCTCCTCATTTCGAACGATTCAGGCCCGGTGCACGTCGCGGCGGCAGTCGGCACGCCGGTCGTCGCGATCTTCGGCCGCAACCAGCGCGGACTCTCCTCGCGCCGCTGGGGTCCGCTTGGGGAAGGGCACGTCATCTTGCAGAAAGACGTCGGCTGCGTGACGTGTCTTGCGCAGAACTGCGACATCGGCTTTCTGTGCCTGGCCTCGCTGAGCGTCGAGGACGTCTCCCGCGCCGCCATCCAGGTTCTCGCTAAGAACGCTCCCCAATCTTGATGGGGTTGCCCCCGCGTCACCCGCCGTACGTGACCATGACCTCCGCCTGCGTGCGATTGACTTTTGGCAGCTTTCCCGATTAAATAGGGCCATGCGGATGGCGCGCGGGACGTCCTGGTGTTTCTTCCTCAGCCTGGTT
>JACPXS010000082.1 GCA_016196415.1 Candidatus Omnitrophota bacterium | reverse complement strand
GGGTTCACCATCCGGTAATGGTCAAGTTTGGCAGGGCCTGTCGCTGCGCGACCCCCGCCGTCCTCGCCGCGCCGGACTATCGCCGTCGTCGGCTCCGGGCGGCAGGGGCCCCCGCTCCACGTCACCCGCCAAACTTGACCACTACCCACCATCCACCGCGCCAACCACACGATTCATCCCCAACCTCGTGATGGTGTGAATGGCCCACGTGAGCCTGCAGAACATCTCCAAAATCTACCCCGGCGATGTGCTCGCGGTGAAAGACACCAACCTCAGCGTTGAAAGCCGGGAATTCCTCGTCATCGTTGGCCCCTCCGGATGCGGGAAGTCGACGCTGCTGCGCATGGTGGCTGGATTGGAAGAGGCGACCAGCGGGGACATCTGGATCGGCAACAAGCTCGTCAACCATGTCCCGCCCAAGGATCGTGACATCGCCATGGTCTTTCAGAACTACGCCCTCTATCCGCACATGACGGTGTTCGACAACATGGCGTTTGGGCTGCGGCTGCGCCACTACAGCAAGCAGGAGATCGAGCAGCGGGTTCGCGACGCCGCGTCGATCTTAAGCATCGAGCCGTTGCTGAACCGAAAGCCCAAGGAGCTCTCCGGTGGGGAGCGGCAGCGGGTGGCGGTCGGCCGGGCGATCGTGCGCAAGCCGCTGGTGTTTTTGTTCGATGAGCCGCTGTCCAACCTGGACGCGAAGATGCGCGTGCAGATGCGCACGGAGATCCGCAAGCTCCACCTCCGCCTGCAGACCACGATGGTCTATGTGACTCACGATCAGACCGAGGCGATGACGATGGGGGATCGCATCGTGGTGATGAATAAAGCCGTGATCCAGCAGGTAGCCGATCCGCTGACGATCTACGAGCATCCGGCGAACCGGTTTGTGGCGAGTTTCATCGGCTCCCCCCCCATGAACTTCATCACAGGCCACATCGTGCGCTCCGAGCAAGGGTTGTTCTTCACGGAAGGGGTGTTTCGCCTTCGGGTCGTGGATGAAATGGTGGCGCGGCTGTCGGCCTATGAAAATACCCAGGTGCTCTTTGGCCTCCGACCCGAAGACTTCTATGACAAACTCTTCATCACCGACGCCCCGACGGACTGCGTGGTGACCGCGACCGTGGAATTGGTCGAGCCGCTGGGCGCGGAGGTGTACCTTCACCTCCGAGTGGGTCAGCATGCGCTCATTGCCCGGGTGGGGCCGCATGACCGGCCCGAGGTGAATCAGGATATCGATCTGGTCTTCGATATGGGCAAGGCGCACTTTTTCGACATCAAGACAGAAGCCGCCATCGTCTAACCGGCGCCGCGAACGGGGCGGTCGATCATCCCCCAGCCGTCAACCTGATGGACCATCCACCCCTCACGCCGTCGTTGACCCTCCGGTGGCTTGTGGTCATCGCCCTGCTTGTGGCGGGAGCCACCCTCGCCACGCTCCTCACCGCCGCCTCCCCTCCGTCCGTGAACGCGATCCAGACCGTGTGTCTCTTGCTCGTGGCGGTCGCGGTGTATGCGTGGCTGCTCTATCCCACCGCTGGCAGCGCGGTGATCGGGATTGCGGTCATGGTGGCCTTGGCCTGGGCCTGGGCGAGCCGACACACCCCCGTGCTGCAGGAAGCCGAGGCGCTCGGCGTGCTCGCCGTGGTGGCGGCATGGCAGCGACGGCGCCGCTGGAGGCGTCGGCACCATCTCCAGCAAGTCTTGGATGACCTATCCGAGGAGCAGACGGTGAAGGATCAAGCGATTGCGGCGGCCGTCCAGACCCGCGAGGCGCTCCAGAAAAAACTCTCCCGCTATACCCAGTTGCAGGTCATTGCTGAAGAGCTCAGCAATATGACCGAGCTGAGGGCGATTGCTAGATTGGCCGTGGAGCGGGCCTTCGCCCTCATTGGGAAATCGGATGTGTGCCTCGTGTTCCTCGTGGATCAGGAGCGGCAAGCCCTCTCCCTCTTCGCGTCGAAACGACGCGAGTCCATCGCGAGCATCCGCGCCAAGCACGGGGATCAGTTTGACCGGTACGTCCTCCGGACCCACCGTCCGCTGCTGGTCAACGATGTGCGTCGGGATTTCCGGTTCACCGTGACGATCGCGCCGGAGCGCGACGTGAGTTCGGTCATCGCGTGTCCCCTCTTGCTGGGGCAGCGGCCTGAGGGGGTCCTGCGGTTGGATAGCGCCAAGCCGGGGGCCTACACCCAGGATGATCTCCGCTTGTTGGATATCCTCTTAGATTTGGTGTCCACGGCAGCCATGAACGCCAAGCTGTTCGCCCAAACCCAGCAACTGGCCGTGACCGACGGGCTCACCGGATTGACGCTGCGCCGCCCATTCCTGGAGCAACTCACCCGAGAGCTGACTCGCGCACACCGCAGCCGGGAGGCCGTGTCACTCCTCATGCTCGATGTGGATCGGTTCAAACAGTACAACGACGCGTTCGGGCATACCGCCGGGGATCTGATCTTGAAGGGGGTCGCCGAGATGCTCCGCAGCGCCTTACCCGCCGGCGGGCTGATCGCGCGCTACGGGGGCGAGGAGTTTGTGGTGCTGTTGCCGCGCATGGCGCGTCCCCAAGCGAGCGAACTCGCCGAGCAGATCCGGCGGCGAGTCGAGCAACACCTCCAGGGGCGCGGGCGAGGGGCGCCGGCTTCTGCGACCACGGATCGTGTGACGGTGTCAGTCGGTGTGGCCTCCTTCCCGGATGATGCCCAAGCGGAGCTCGAGCTGATCCGGATGGCGGATCAACGCCTCTATCAGGCGAAGCGCAGCGGCAGGAACCTTGTGGTGGCTTCCTAACAGGCTGCGGAAAAAACTCCCGTAGCGCTCAAGGTTCGAGGCTCAAGGCTCGAGGCAAGAGCACGACGCTCGACGGTGAAACGATTTTCCCCTCGAGCCTTCAGCCTAGAGCCTCCAGCCAAAACAGGGTTTTTCAGCATCCTGCTAAGTTGAGTAGGGTTGCCTCACACAGGGACGATGAGTGAGACGAGGCTGAGATGTGGCTCGTGATGGGCTGTTGGGTGCTTGCGATGATCTCGGGCTTCTTGTGGGATCGTCGCTATACCGGGATCCTGACGATCGCGACGCTCATGGCCTTCGTCTGGACGCAGGCCGCTGCGTTGGTCGGCTGGAGCGGGTGGGTGCACCTGGCGGCGTTCGTCCTGACGCCTTGGCTGCTGAGCGCCCAACAGGCCCGCGACAAATCGGTGCTCAAGCGCTTGCACGCTGAGGAAGCGACTCAGATGGCCCATCTCGCTGAATCCGCGCGCTCGTTCCTGTCGCTCCAGCACTCCGCTCAGGAGATGGAGCGGCAGATCACGGAGATCACCGATCTCTATCACGTCACGAAGGAAACCTCACGGGCGCTGCACCTCCAGGAGCTCTTTACGGCGATCCTCACGATGGCCCCGCGCCTGCTCGATGCCCGAGGCTTGCGGTTCATCGATCTCTCCGGCGAGACGCCGCGTGTCCTGCGGGCCACTCGGTCATCCGATGACCGCATGCATCCTGTTCCCGCCTCAGAGGGCGGAACGGACCACCCCTCCGGTCTTCTTGCGATCGAACAGGCCCTGGTGACGCAGGCGCGATCTCTAGGGCGGTCAGGCCACTCGAGCGCGCACCGGTTTTCGTGCGATGCGCCCGACGCCATCTCGCAGGTGACGTGGGCGCCGCTGTGGCGTGAGCAGCGCCCCATTGGGTTGCTGATTGCGGAGGAGCTGCCGGAGTCCCAACTGAAGACGCTGTCGATCGTCGCCAATCAGCTTTCGCTGCAGCTCTCCCGCGTCAACCTCTACCAGCAGGTGGAGCAGCTGGCGGTGACGGATGCGCTCACAGGGCTGTCGGTGCGCGGCTACTTCATGGAGCGCGCGCGAGAAGAACTGGCGCGTTCCGCGCGTCACGGGCTTTCCTGCAGCCTGCTGATGACCGACCTCGATCTGTTTAAGGAGAAGAACGACACCCATGGGCACCTCGTGGGGGATGTGGTGTTGAAGGAAGTGGCCAGGCAGCTTGCCCGCAACCTCCGTGAGATTGATATGATCGCCCGGTTTGGAGGAGAGGAATTCATCCTCCTGTTGATTGAAACCCGCGTTGAGCAAGCCATGCCGATTGCCGAGCGGCTCAGGCAATTGGTGGAGGTGCAGCCGATCCGCGCCTATGATGAGCTGTTGACCCAAACGATCATCATGGGGGTGGCCGGATTCCCCGAGCATGCCGCGACGCTCGAGGCGCTGATTGAACGAGCTGACCAAGCGCTCTACGCCGCCAAGCGCGCCGGTCGGAACCGCGTCGTCTCATGGAGCGCACAACTGACGACGGTGTAATGTGCACGATGGAACGGCCGTGTGGATGACCTCGCCCGGGTGGGTTGTCGGAATCGATTTTGGCGGCACGAACATCAAGGCCGGACTCATCAGCCCAACAGGCCGCGTGGTCTCCACGCGGCTGTTGTCATCTCTGCGCTTCAGGCGTCCCTCAGCGTTTGTCCAGGGGATCAGCGAGATGGTGGGCTCATTGACCGCCGAGGCGGGACTGCGCCCCGCCGCGCTGTGCGGCGTAGGCGTTGGAGCACCGGGACCGATTGATCCCAGGCGGGGCATCGTCCATTCCCTGGTCAACGTGCCCGGATGGCGGGAGGTTCCGCTGGGTCGGCAGCTGGCGCGCCGGTTGAAATGTCGCTGCCTGGTGGACAATGATGCCAACCTCGTGGCGCTCGGGGAGTGGCGCTTTGGCGCCGGGGCGCAGGCGAAGCACGTCATCGCGTTGACGCTGGGCACCGGCGTAGGGGGCGGCGTGATCATCAATGGGAAGCTCTACCGAGGGGTCAGCGGATCCGCCGGAGAGGTGGGCCACATGGTGATTGACCCGCGAGGGAGGCGCTGCAGCTGCGGCGCGCGCGGGTGTCTTGAAGCGCAGGTGGGCACGGCCGCCATCCTCAGCATGGCGCGCCGCGCGATCCGGCGAGGAGCCGAACCACTGAAGACGCTCGCTCGGCAAGCGCGCGGGCAGCTCACTCCAGCCCTGGTCAGCCGGGCGGCGATGGCTGGCGATCAAGCGGCGCGCGCCGTCTGGATGGAGATCGGCCGCTCGCTCGGGATCGGGGTGGGCAATGTGCTCAACCTCCTGAACCCGGAGCGCCTCGTCATCGGCGGGGGCGTGGCCAACGCCTGGGCGCTTTTTGCGCCGACACTCATCAGGACCGTCAGGGCGCAGGCGATGCCGGTGTCGGCGCACGCGGCGCGCATTCTCCGCGCGCGGCTCGGACACCACGCTGGCATTCTTGGAGCGGCCGTGTTACTCTGGGACAATCGCCATTGAGCCCGTGTGCCGGTTGGCCCGTGTACCCGTTGTCTTCGTGAACCGGTTCACGGGCCAATGGGCTCACCGGACAACTCGAGGAACTCAGGGATGAAAATTTTCTTGGACTCCGCGAACGTGACGGAAATCAAAGAGGCCATGAGCTGGGGCGCGATTGACGGCGTGACGACCAACCCGACGCTCGTCGCCAAGGAGCGGCGCGAGTTTTTCCCACTCTTACAGGATATCTGCGAGACGGTCAACGGGCCCGTGAGCATGGAGACCACCAGACGCGACGCCGAGGGCATGATCGAAGAAGGTCGCATCTTCGCTCGGCTCCATCCGCAGATTGTCGTGAAGTGTCCCCTGACCAAAGAGGGGCTGAAAGCCACTCGGCAGCTCGCCCGGGCCGGCATTCGGGTCAACGTCACCCTCTGCTTCTCAGCCAGCCAGGCGCTCCTTGCGGCCAAGGCAGGCGCCTCCTTCGTCTCGCCGTTTGTCGGGCGCTTGGATGATATCGGCAGTGACGGCATGGAGCTGATCCGGGAGATCAAGGACATCTACGCGAACTACCCGTTTTCCACCCAGATTCTGGTGGCGAGCGTGCGGCATCCCATCCATGTAATCGAGGCGGCTCGCATCGGGGCGGACATCGCCACCATGCCGTTTGCCGTGCTCGAGGCGCTCGTGAAGCATCCCCTGACCGATGCCGGCCTTGATCGATTCCTCCGCGATTGGGAAACGCTTCCGGCCGAAGCGAAGGCGCGGAAGGGTGTCTCCCAGTGAACCGTGCGCTTCGCGTGGCGAGTTCCTCGGAGGCTTCGTCGCGGCGACCATGAACCGCATGGTTCCTCTCTTCTGGCGATGGCCCCCACACCTTGGACTGAGACATCAGGGATGTCACCCTGAGCGCGGTCGAAGGGCCCGTGGGGTTCCG
>JACPXS010000081.1 GCA_016196415.1 Candidatus Omnitrophota bacterium | reverse complement strand
AGTAACGTTCCTCGTCTGTTCCGGCGCTTGGCATCCCGGCCGTCCTCGCGTGCGATGACGATCGGGCGCGCCCTGCATCAGCCATGGGCCGCCGGCACTGAGTCCTCAAGCAATTTCGTGGCGGTCTGCGACACCCGCATCGAGCAGAATTTCGCCTCCTTGTAGAACCCATCCGGCAGCGTCTCATCGTGCATCTTGCGGGCCGTCTCCGGATCGAGCGAGAGCGCGAACTGTTCTTCCCAGTTAAAGGTAAAGCGCGCGCGCGAGAGCGCATCGTCCCGGTCTCGTGCCCCGCGGCGCCCCCGCGCAATATCCGCGGCATGCGCCGCGATCTTGTAGGCGATCACGCCGTTGCGGACATCCTCCTCGTTCGGCAGCCCCAAGTGCTCCTTCGGCGTCACGTAGCAGAGCAGGCTCGCGCCGTACCACCCGATCATCGCCGCGCCGATCGCCGAGGTGATGTGGTCATAGCCAGGCGCGACATCGGTTACCAGGGGCCCGAGCGTGTAGAAGGGGGCTTCATGGCAGTAGCGCTGCTGCAGCTTCACGTTCATGTCCAGCTGATCCATCGGCACATGGCCCGGACCTTCGATCATCACCTGCACGCCGCTCTTCCAGGCGCGCTCAGTCAGCTCACCCAGCGTCTTCAGCTCCGCCAGCTGCGCTTCATCGGAGGCGTCGGCCACGCATCCCGGCCGAAGGCTGTCCCCGAGGCTGTACGTCACGTCATGCTGGCGCAGGATGTCGCTGATCGCATCGAAGGATTCATAGAAGGGATTTTGCGCCCGGTGGGCCGCCATCCACTGGGCGATCAGGCTGCCGCCTCGACTCACAATTCCGGTGATCCGATTCTTCACCAGCGGCAGATATTCCATCAAGATACCGGCGTGGATCGTCATGTAGTCCACGCCCTGTTTGGCTTGCTCCTCGATCACGTCGAGCAACAACTGCGGGGTGAGCTCTTCCACCCGTTTGACTCGAGTCATGGCCTCGTACATCGGCACCGTGCCCACGGGCACAGGGCTAGCGGCGATTATCGCGTTGCGGATTTCCGGGATGTCGCCTCCGGTTGAGAGATCCATGACGGTATCGGCCCCGTAATGCACCGCCATGTGGAGCTTCTTGAGCTCTTCGTCTTCGCTGGAGGTGACGGCCGAGTTGCCGATGTTGGCGTTGATTTTGACCTTCGCCACCAGCCCCACCCCCATCGGGTCAAGGCTTGTCGCCAGATGGTGGACGTTGGCGGGAAGAATGAGCCGCCCCCGAGCCGCTTCGGAGCGAATCAGCTCCGGCTCGAGCCCCTCACGCTCCGCCACACGCCTCATGGCATCGGTCACAACGCCTTGACGCGCCAAGGCAAGCTGGGTCATTGCACGATCGTTCTCCGCCATGGCCTGGTGTTCCTCCGTCGGGAACTCAACAAGAACACTATGGTATCACAACTGCCTATCGCTCGCTACAGCCTTCAGTCACAGGCTAACGTTCCGACTCAGGAGAGGCTCGAACGGATCAGCGTGAGAAACTCCGTCCGGGTCTTGTCGCTGGAACGAAACGCGCCGAGCATCGAGCTCGTCACCGCCCGCGCGTTCTGCTTCTGCACGCCGCGCATCATCAAGCAGAGGTGGCTGGCTTCGACGACGCAGGCCACCCCCAAGGGGCGCACGTGCTCGTTGATGGCTTCCGCGATCTGGGTCGTGAGCCGCTCCTGCACCTGGAGCCGATGGGCGAAGGCGTCCACCAACCGAGGGATCTTGCTCAGGCCGAGGATTTTCTTGTCCGGCACGTACGCGATGTGGCATTTGCCAAAAAACGGCAACAGGTGGTGCTCGCATAAGCTGTAGAAGTCGATGTCCTTCACGATGACCATCTCATCGTGCCTCACCTGTGCAAACGACCGGCTGAGAATCTTGGACGGCTCTTGCCGGTAGCCCGAGGTCAAAAACTGTAAGGCGTTCTTCACGCGAAGCGGCGTGCGCTTCAGCCCTTCCCGATTCGGGTCTTCTCCAATCAGCCGCAGCAGTAACCGCACCGTGTACTCCCATTCTTTGCTCGAGGGAACTTCAAGGATTTCCTTGAGCCGCCGTAACTCGTCATCGGTCGTGCCCATCATTCACCCCCATTGCTGGCCACGCAACCCTGTGACCATGTGGTGACGGGGCCGCGCCGCTGGCTTGCTTCGCCCTCTGCCAAGTGACTACTGATCAGAATTTCCAGTCCTCTATCAACCGGATGAGCAGCCGCACCCCAAGGCCAACCGCCCCTCGAGGGATGTAGGGTTTGTCTTTCTCCGACCAGGCGGTGCCGGCGATGTCGAGATGGGCCCAGGGTAACTCCTCGGCGAATTCCTCAAGGAACTTGGCGGCGGTAATGGTGCCGGCCTGCCCAGTGTCGGTGACATTCTTCAAATCCGCCACATCGGATTTGAGCATCTCGCGATACTCGTCCCACAATGGCAGCCGCCACACCCGTTCGTACGTCGCCTTGCCGGCCTGGTTGAGCCGTGCCGCCAGCCGCTCGTTCTTCGTCAGTAATCCGATGGCCTCGGCTCCCAGCGCGACCACGCAGGCCCCGGTCAACGTCGCCACATCCACGACGCAATCCGGCTTGTACCGCTTGGCGTAGTGGAGGCAATCCGAGAGCACCAGCCGGCCTTCCGCGTCCGTGTTCATCACTTCCACGGTCTTTCCGGAAAGTGTTTTGAGGACATCGCCGGGCTTTTGCGCGGTTCCCGATGGCATGTTTTCCGTCGCGGCGATGATCCCCACGATGCGATAGGGCAGCGTGAGACTCGCCGCCGCCTTGATGGTGCCGAGCACCGCCGCGGCTCCGGACATGTCGTACTTCATTTGCTCCATCTTCGCCGCGGGCTTGATGCTGATCCCGCCGGAGTCAAACGTGATCCCCTTGCCGCAGAAGGCAAAGGTCGCCTTCGCGCGCGGCGGGTGATAGTCGAGCACGATGAACTGCGCGGGATGGGGGCTTCCCTGCGCGACGCCCACAATGCCGCCAAAGCCCAGGCGTTTGAGTTGCGCAAACGGCATGACGGTGCACGCGAGCCTGAACCGCTTGGCGATCGCGCGGGCCGCATCGGCCAGATACGTCGGAGTCACGAGATTGGACGGGCCATTGATCAGATCGCGCGCGAAGGACACCGCCTCGGCAATCGTTGCAGCCTTCTCGACGGCCCGCTTCGCTTCCGCCACGTCACCGGGGCGCTCCACCACGAGCGTGATGGCATCAATCCGCCGGGTGCGCTCGTGCTTCGGGACCTGCTTGAGCTTGTCATAACGGTAGAGCCCAAGCAGCGCGCCTTCGGTGAGCGCGTGCGCGACCTCCGCGGGAGAGCCGAGCGCGCGGTCTCTGAGCACCGGAAGCGTCAGCGCGTGGTACCCGCGCGCCCGGACGGCCCGCGCCGCGGTCCCCGCAAACTGCCGGGCGCGCTCCAAGGAGAGATCCTTGGCGTTGCCGAGCCCCACGAAGAGCACCCACCGGTTGCCGTGAGGCAGCAAGGCTGTCTCGTTGAGCGATCCCCGGACTCCCGCGCCAGCCACCAGCCTGTTGAGCGCTTGATCCCGGATCGCCGAAGCCGGCAACAGCCGCTCAGGCTTCCGCTCCCCTTCCAGCGCCCCATAGACTTGCACGCCGTCCCGCACCTGCCCCAGTGGTCCCGAACGAACCGTCATGCGCATGAAGCCTCCTGTTCAGGTTGCGCGTTTGCGCGTGATCGCGTTCGCGCGTTCGCCTAACGGGCAAACGCGCGAACGCATCAACACCCACTTACGCTTTCCTGCAGTTCAGGAAAAACTCCATCAACTGAAATCCCTCTTCAAACCGCTTCGTGGAGCCCTTCACCGCGGTTTCGCTATACGCGTTCACCCCATCCCTGGGGCCATCCGTCGCGTAGATCGCAAACGGCACCGGCTCGGCGAGATGGGTCTTAATCGCGGTGCTGGTCGGATGGTCGCACACGACCATGATCGCAAAGGGCTCCCCCCGTCGCTTGAGGCCCTCGAGCAGCGTGCCGAGGAGCCGTCGATCCGTATCCTCGATCGCCTGGATCTTCTTGCCGACATCGCCCATGTGCCCGGCCTCATCGGTCGGCTCGATGTGGACTAAGACGAAGTCGTGATCATCCAGCGCCTTGAGCGCGTATTCGGCCTTGCCCTGATAATTCGTGTCAAAGTACCCGGTGATGCCCGGGACGGCAATGATATCAAATCCAACGAGCCGCCCCAAGCCCCGCACAATGTCCACCGCGCTGATGCACGCGCCCTTTAGCCCATACGCGTGTTGAAACGGGGGGAATTTCGCCGCCGTCCCCTGGCCCCAGAACCAGAGCATGGTGGCCGGCGCCTTCCCTTGTTGGATGCGTCGCTGATTCACGGGATGGCCCTTCAGCACGTCAACCGAGGCCTCCATGATCTGCCGCAACCGCTCAGCCCCGGTTCCGCTGGGCCAATGCGGCCCAATGGGCTTGCCGGAAATGTCATGCGGGGGAACGCAACGCGTCTTCGCCAATCCTTCACAGGCCACATGCCACACGCCACATGCCACAATCGCCAGGTGCCGATAGCTGACGCCGGCGTAGAACCGAATCCCGTCCTTGCCGAGGCGTTCATTCGCGGTCTTGATGAGCGCGGCCGACTCCGCGCTGTCGATATGGCCGGCCGAATAGTCGGCCATGACCCCATCGGCCACCGTCACCGTATTGCAGCGAAACGCGACGTCGGTTTCAGCGAGTGGGATGCCCTGCGCTGCGGCCTCAAGCGGCGCTCTGCCGGTGTAATACGTGCGCGGATCGTAGCCGAAGACGCTCATGCATCCGACATCTGACCCGGGTGCAAAACCTGACGGAATCGTGTGGGCCCATCCGGTGATCCCTTCGCGAGCGATCCAGTCCATGTTGGGATGCTTGGCCACCTCAAGCGGCGTCTTGCCGCCCAGCTCCTTGATCGGCACGTCGGCCACCCCGTCCGGGAGGACGATGACGTATTTCATCTGTTCAATTACCAAGCTCAAAATTCCAAACACTAAATAAACTCCAATGACCAAGCACCAAACACCAAACAGCAAGCTGGTTTGGTGCTTGAAATTTAGTGCTTGGCTCTTGTTTGGAATTTGGGAGTTGGGATTTGGTCATTGGTCTCTTCAGGCCCGCGACGTTAATGCGGTCACCTT
>JACPXS010000022.1 GCA_016196415.1 Candidatus Omnitrophota bacterium | reverse complement strand
GAGCAGGAAATCCGAAATGCCGTCGGGCCGCAGGTGGCGGTGGAGGTTCAATTCGTCGAAGACATCCCACTCACCCGAACCGGGAAACTTCGCGTCACCGTCTCCAACCTGGCGGGCGACAAAAATGGGGACGTTTCTATTTTTCCTTCAGCTCAAGCTCCAGGAAAAATAGAAACGTCCCCAATTTTCTGACATGCGTATCCTCCAAGTGGTGAACAATCTGCAGTACGGGGGGATCGAGAAGCTCGCCGTCGAGTTATCGGCCGACCTCAAGGCGGCCGGACACGAGAGCCTGATCGGCTGCCTGGAAGGCGCGGGGCCATTGGCGGAGGAGGCCGTCGCGCGCGGCGTGCGCGTGGAGACGCTGGGCAAGCGGGACGGGTTCACGCCCAGGCTGGTGCCCGCGTTGGCCTCGCTCATGAAGCGGGAGCGGATCGACGTCGTGCACACCCACAACATGGGCCCGCTGCTCTACGGCAGCGTGGCCGCTCGCCTGGCCGGCGTGCGCGCGCTGATCAACACCCGTCATGGGCGGGAGGAGAAATGTCGATCGCGGTTCATCTGGCGGCTCAACGACGCCGTCGTCGCGATCTCAGAAGACGCAAAGCGCCGGCTCCTGGCGCACAACCGCCTTGATGAACGGCGCGTGCGCGTGATTTACAACGGCATCGAGCTGGGCTCGACCAACGGCCACGCCTCGGCGGACTTCAAGCGACAGTGCGGATTGAGCCCCCAGCGCCGGCTCATCGGCACGGTGGGCCGGCTGGCCCAGGAGAAAGATCACGGCACGCTGTTGCAGGCGTTCGCCGGCCTGATCCGGTTCGGCTGCGACGCGGAGCTGGCCATTGCGGGGGACGGTGCGCTGAAGCCGTCGCTTGAGCGGATGGCCGGTGCGCTTGGCATCGCCGGCCGGGTTCGCTTGCTCGGGTTCAGGTCTGACGCCAGGGCGCTCATCGGCGCCTTTGATCTCTTTGCGCTCTCATCGCTCACGGAGGGAATCGCGCTCACCTTGCTGGAGGCGATGGCGGCGCGCAAGCCGGTGGTGGCGACGGAAGTGGGGGGGAATCCGGAAGTGGTGGTGGACGGCATGACCGGCTTGCTCGTCCCTCCGCAGCAGCCGGATCGCTTTGCGCAAGCCATGCGGGTGGTGCTGGACGATCCGGCGCTTGCGGCGCGGTTCGGGGAAGCCGGCCGCCGGCGCGTCGAGGAGCACTTCAGCGTCGAGCGGATGGTGCGGGAGTACGTGCAGTTGTACGAACTGATGCTGCCCACATGAAGCTGTTGGTGATCACCAATCTCTTTCCGAACGCCCTGGAGCCGAACCGGGGGCTGTTCAACAAACAGCAGATCCTCGAGCTGGCCAGACGATCCGATGTGAAGGTGATCGCGCCCGTTCCGTGGTGTCCCAGGAGCCGCGCGCTTGAGCGAGTGACCCGGTGGTCGGCGCGGGCGCGCGTGCCCGCGCGTGAGCGCATTGACGGCCTTGAAGTGTATCACCCGCGCTGTGTTGTCATTCCCAAGATGGGCCGAGCTCTCTACGGGTGGCTCTTCTTGTGGGGCATCGAGCGGACGGTGCGGGATCTGCATCGAGTCTTTCCGTTCGATCGGATCCTCGCCACCTGGGCGTATCCGGATGTGTGGGCCGCCGCGGCGATCGCGCAGCGGATGCGCCTGCCGTTGGTGGCGAAGCTGCATGGCAGCGACATCAATCTGCTGGCCGGGGGGTTCTGGCGAGGCCGGATGATCCGCTCCGCGTTGCGACGCTCCCGCCGCGTGGTCGCGGTCTCCGAGGCGATGAAGGCTGCGGTGGTGCGGTTGGGCGTCAGGGAACAGCAGGTGACCGTGATCCCAAACGGAGTCGACCCGGAGCGCTTCCGCCCGATGGATCAAGCGGCGTGCCGCGCGCGGCTTGGATTGTCTCAGGGAGAGCGCATCATTCTGTTCATCGGGCATTTGGTTCCCGTGAAAGGGATCGCCGACTTGGTGGAGGCGTTCCGCGCCTGCCAGGCGAAGGCCTCCGTCCACCCGTGCTCCTTGCTCTTGGTCGGGGATGGCGCCTTGCGCGAAGCCATTCGCCGCCGGATCACTATCCTCGGCTTGCGCGATCGGGTCCGGCTGATCGGCCCGCGCCCCCATGAAGAAATTCCGTTGTGGCTCAATGCCGCCGATGTGCTCTGTTTGCCGAGCCTGCATGAAGGCTGCCCGAACGTCGTCATCGAAGCGCTCGCCTGCGGACGGCCGGTGGTGGCGACGGCGGTGGGGGGTGTGCCGGAGCTCCTCAGCGATTCAGCCCGCGGCATTCTCGTTCCTCCTCGCGATCCGGCGGCGCTGGCGGATGGGCTGGCGCGAAGCCTGACGATGCACTGGGACACGCACAGGATCAGACAGGCGATCGTGGAGCGGACGTGGCGTTCCAGCGCGGCCCAACTTGAGACCGTGCTGAGACACGCCGCCAACGGACACGAGCGCGATGGATAAGACGGTGAAGACGTGGCTGTTGCGGTGCCTGCCGCAACGCCTGCTCCTTGCCAAAGGCCGAGGGTCGCGCCCGGACGTTGCGTTGACGTTCGATGACGGACCGCATCCCCACTACACCGAGCAGATCCTGAAGATCTTGCGCCACGAAGGGGTGCGGGCGACATTTTTCCTGATCGGATCAGAGGTGGCGAAATATCCGGAGCTGGCCAACGCCATCGCGAAGGAAGGCCATGCCATCGGCAACCACTCGTTTTCGCACCGTCGATTCACCGGCATGCGGCAGCGCGCGCTCGCTGATGAGCTGGAGCGCGCCGCAACGCTCATTGGCCAGGCGACCGGCGTGTCGGTGAGGCTCATCCGGCCTCCCCATGGGGCGGTGACCATGCCCTTGCTCTCCTACGCGGCGCGTCGGCGATGGACCATCGTGCTCTGGTCGCTGGACAGCCGGGATTCTTGGAAGACGATCGGCGAAGCGGGCATGCGCGAGGCGATCCGCGGCGCGTGTCCGGGAGACATCGTCCTCTTGCACGAAGACTACCCGCATACGGTCGAGGCGCTCCCGAGGATCATTCAGGATCTGAAAGCCAAGCGCCTCACATTCGCCACCGTGGACGCGCTCATCGGATCGGGGAGGAGCCGATGAACATTCTCTACCTGCACCGCACCCAAGGATCCGGCGTCGAGGGCGTGCATATCCGGGAGACGGTCAAGGCCCTTCGCGCCCTGGGGCACGCGGTCGATGTGATCTCCCCGCCGGGCATCTCGGTCTTTGACGAACCCGCGGCCTCGACGCCCGTGAAGCGACCCATGCGGCGCCTCTGGCGACGGCTCAGCCGGCGGCTTCCTGAGCTGTGGTTTGAGGGGCTGGAGGTCGCGTACAACGGCTACGCCGCTTGCGCCATGGCGCGCCGGCTGCGGAGCCGGTCCTACGATTTCCTCTATGAGCGCTATGCCATCTTCAATTGGGCGGGCCTCGCGCAGGCCAGACGGTGCGGCCTGCCCGTCATCCTGGAGGTCAACTATACCTCGCGCAGCCCGCTCGCTCGTGGCCGGCATCGCGGGCTCAAGCGGCTGGCGCGCGCCATCGATCAACGGGTGTTTCAGCAGGCGGATGGGATGGCGGTCGTCTCCACCGCGTTGCGGCAGCACCTCATCGCCGACTTCGGCGTCGATGAGCGCAAGGTCATCGTCCTCCCCAACGCCGCGGATCCATCCGTGTTTTCACCGAGTGCGGCCAACGGGGACGGGGAGGTGCGGTTGCGCTGTCACTTGGGGAGGAAGCACGTCGTCGGGTTTTCCGGCCGATTCCTCCCGTGGCACGGGGTGGAGCTGCTCGTGCGCGCGATCCCCCGGATCCTGCGCGAGGCGGGCGAGACCGCGTTCCTGTTCATTGGCGATGGGCCGCAGCGGCAGATGATCGAAGCGCAACTCCGCGCGCTCGGGTTGTCCCGGCATGCCGTTTTCGTTGGCGAAGTGGCGCACGCCCAGTTGCCGCGCTACCTCGCCGCCTGCGATGTCGCGGTGCTGCCGCACTCGAACGACTACGGCTCACCGATGAAACTCTTCGAGTACATGGCCATGGGCAAGCCCACGGTCGCTCCCCGCTACAGCCCGCTGGAAGACGTGATCGCGCACGGGCAGGACGGGTGGCTCTTTGAGCCGGGAAATGCCGAGGCGCTGGCGCAAGGACTCATCACCCTGCTCACGGATGATGCGCTGCGGCAGCGCATGGGCGCTTCCGCCCGCGCGAAGATCATCCAAGAGCGGAACTGGCTCACCAACGCGCGCGCCATCCAAACGCTCTATGAGCAGGTGGCTGGCGCAAGAGGACGACGACCCCACCACCTGTGTTGCGATGCCGCAGACCATGCCTCTGGCGCCCCGCCTTCGTCGGGACGAGCACAGGTGGGGGGATGAAGCACACCGCCATCTGGCTGCCCGCCTATCTCCGGTCGCGGTTGATCCACAGCTCCGGTGTCCGCCCGACGCACGTGATGTTCTGTCTCGTCGATCACTTCGAGCCGGACTGGAACCACGCGACGCTCGATGAGCAACTTGCGCGTGTCGAGCGATGGGCGGCGGCGTACCCCGCGCTGGCCGCTCGACACCGGGACGCGGACGGATGTCATCCGCGGCACTCGTTTTTTTACCCGGCCGAGGTCTATCAGCCGGCCGTGGCGGAGCGTCTGGCGCGGCTGTGCCGCGACGGATTCGGGGAGGTGGAGATGCATCTCCACCATGACGGCGACACCTCCGAGACGCTCGCGAAGCGGCTTGAGCGCGCCAAAACCGATTTCGCCAGGCACGGGCTGCTTGCGAGGGATCGGTCGACGGGAGCGGTGCGGTTTGGGTTCATTCACGGGAACTGGGCGCTCGATAACGCCCGGCGCGATGGGAAGTGGTGCGGCGTGAATAACGAGCTGAGCCTGTTGCATGCGCTGGGCTGCTACGCGGATTTCACGCTGCCTTCAGCGCCGAGCGAGACGCAGACCCGGAAGATCAACAGCCTCTATTATGCCCTCGACGATCCCCGCGCCCCCAAGTCGCACGATACCGGCTGCGATGTGCGCGTGGGGCGGGCGCCGAACGGGGAGCTGCTCATCGTGCAAGGCCCGCTGACGCTGAACTGGCGCCGCCGGAAATACGGGTTGCTGCCGCGCATCGAAAACGGCGAGCTCAGCGCATCCAACCCCCCGTCCCCGGAGCGGGTCGATCTGTGGATTCGCGCGTCGATCCACGTCGTGGGTCGTGAGGAGTGGGTGTTTGTCAAAGTGCACACCCACGGCGCCAAGCCCTCCAATGCGGAGGCGTTGCTCGGCGGATCGTTGGAGGCGATGTGGACGTCTCTCGAAACCCGCTCAACCGCCGCGCGCGCGTTCCGGCTCCATTACGTCACGGCTCGAGAGATGTATAACATCATCAAAGCGGCTGAGCGGGGCGAATCGGGCGACCCGGGATCGTATCGCTCGTATGAGCTGATCCGAGACGGAGACGCCTGATGGGACGCCTGAAAGTGGTGGGCGTGGGGGGACTCCTGGCGATTGGCCTAGCCGTCCTGTGGGGTGGGCGCTCGGTCGCCCAGCGCCCAGGCGGTCAGGGGATCTTCTGCGATTTTGAGCGCGTGCAGCCGTGGGACATTTCCCCTGAGCAGGGGTTCTCGCTGTCGCTCTCCGAGGCGCACGCCACGCACGGCCGCTACGCGCTCAAGGTCACGTTTCCGCAGGATGCCTGGCCCAGTATCAACACGAGGAAGCTTCGGCAACCGATCACGGCGTTCGATGCGCTGACGCTCGATGTGTTCAACCCGCAGGAGGAAACGGTACCCTTTGCCATCCGGTTGGATGATCGATCAGGGCATCGGGTCGCCATCGATTCCCCCCTGTCCAGCGGCTTGAACCACGTTCGGATTCCCAGGGCGTCGATGGCCCGCCTTGACACCAGACGCCTGGCGTTCGTCGTGCTCTTTCTCCAGCACCCGCAGCAGACCGTCACGCTGTACTTCGACAACATGCGCCTGGTGGCCGCACCACCGGTCGCTCAGCTCGTCATCGAGCACGCGGCAACGAGTGGTGAGCCTGCACGCGAGCCCGCTCCTTCCGCCCGCAGGCCCGCCGCGCCGCTGCCGGCGACCCTGCCGAAACCGCCACAGCGGCCACCGGCGCCGGCGACAGGAGCGTTGACCATTCCCGTCGTGAAGTTGCGGGAGGGCGGAAGCCCGCAGTCGCTTGTCTCAAACGGGATTCCCTTCGCGCCCGGCCAGCTCAAGACGGAGCAGGACGTGGCGTTTTTTGCCGGGCCTACCGAGCTGCCGGTGGCCACCCGGGTGCTCGCACGGTGGCCGCAGGACGGTTCGATCCGGTCGCTGCTGGTGCAGTTTCACCTGGATGTCGATCAGGCGCGCGAGCCCATCGTTATGAAGTGGGGCCAGCGCCGGACGATTCCGCCACTGTCCGTCATCGAAGTCTCGTGGGAGCTTCCGGAAGCCTTCCTGATGCTGCCGCCGCGGTGGCTGTGCGATTCGCAGATCATCGGGGAGCAGGTGCCGATGTACGATCACGAGTTCCCGGCCTACGACGAGCGGATCAAGCAGTACTTTCCCGCCAGGCGGGACGACCGGCTGACCGGGGACATCGGCAACGACGACTACTACGACACCGCGCACGTCTTCTATCAGCTCTACGCCCGATCGGGCGACCCGGATACCTTCGCCGCGGCGCGCAAGGAGGCGATCCGCTACCGGGACCAGGAAATCCTCCACGAGGGGCCCGAGCGGGGGCGCCACCGGAAGGATCCCAAAACCCGGTATGTCTATGTCGAAGCGATGGCCGATGACTATCTCCTGACGGGCGATGAGCGCTCGCGAGCCGTGGCCAAGGAGATGGCCGACTACCTCCGGCGCGCGTTCGATCCCGCCAAAGCCTTTTACCCGAAGGAGGCCACCAATTTCTGGACGGAGCGAGAGGTCGCCTTCCCGTTTCTGGGGATCCTCACGTACTACGAACTCAGCGGAGAGCGGGAGTATCTCGCGGTGGCCGATCAGATCATGGAGCAGCTGTCCCGCCTGCAGCGTCAGTGGCCCCAGCGGGGCGGGTTCATCCACAACCTTTACGCGCACGATCCGGAAGAAGGCGCGCGCCCCGACGAGTACGGTGGCTCACCCTTCATGGCCGGGCTGCTGCTGGAGCCCATCGTCGAGTATCACCGGCTCACCGGAAGCCCCCAGGCGGCCCAGTCCATCTTCATGGCGCTGGACTGGCTGATGCGCGAGGGGCTCGCACCCAGCGGAGACGCCTTCTTGTACCTCACGTCTGACAACGCCCGCGCCGAAGGCGAGGACCACCCGGATCTGAACTTCCTCATCGTCCACGGCTTCGGCTACGGCTACCGGCTCAGCGGGTACGCGCGGACCGACTACTTGGAGCTGGGCCGCAAGCTGCTCGAGCGCGGGATCCGGGATGCGCGGCTCAGTGATCGGAAACACTTCAATCAAAACTATCGCAGCAGCGGACATTTCCTGGCGTACATTGCGCGCCCTCCTCACGTTGAGGGCGACATCTCGCCTCAAGCGCCCGCCGCCACCCCCGCCGCTACGTCGGATGTGCTCTGGTATGCCGCTGATTTTGACGATGGGACGGATGGATGGGTTCCCAGCCGCAGCGATGTGGTCCTTGAGCGGGACCAGTCCAGCGCCTACAGCGGCCGGGGGGCCTTGAAGGTCCGCAGCACAGCACCCGGTTCCGAGGTGGCGGTGGGAAGGTCGTTTGATGGATGGAATCTCGATGCGTTCCCGCTGTTACGATTTGCCTATAAGATTCCCCCGGGGATAGCCATCGGGTTACGGTGCCAGACCGCCTATGAGGATTGGGTGACGGTGGGAGAAGCGGGGACGGATGCAAGCGGCGCCCAACAGGAGGGGGGTGCGTTTGCGCTCCTTGAAGATGACCAGTGGCATGAGGTCACCGTCGATATGCGCGCGGCGATTCGGCGTGTGCTGCCTGGGGTCGCATGGCTCAAGGCCTGCCAGTGCTTCAGCCGCCATCCGGTGGAAGCCGGCCGCGCCTTTCTCCTTGATCAGGTGGCGATTGGACGATGAGCGCCGGCATGCGGGTGGTGGCCCTGACGTTTCACGACATCATCGGCGACGATTCTCTCGCCGCGTCCCCTCACGAGGGGTTCTACCGGATTACCACGCGGGAATTGGAGACGTTGCTGTCGGAGCTTCGCCACCGCGGCTACCAGACGGTGAGCTCAAAGCACTTCCGCGCGTGGCAGCAAGGGCAGGGGACGTTGCCCGAGCGGGCCGTGGCGCTGACCTTCGATGACGGCTATGCCGGCCACTTCGAGCTCGCGGTGCCGTTGCTCATCCGCTATCGCTTCACCGGAACCTTCTTCGTGACCGTGGAACGCGTGGGGCAGCCCGGCTACTTGAGCTGGGAGCAGCTGCGACGGTGCGTCTTCCTCGGTATGGAGATCGGCGCTCATGGGATGACCCATCGGCCGCTTACCTCGCTCTCCCGCGTGGAATTGCATGACGAGCTGGCGCATGCCAAGCGCATCCTGGAAGAGCGATTGGGCGTCCCGATCCGCGCGCTGGCCGCTCCCGGAGGGTTTTGGAATGGCGCGGTGACCGATGCCGCCAAGCGAGCCGGCTACGACATGGCGTGGATCTCCACCATCGGGACGAATGGGAAGGAAACCAACCCGCTGGGATTGCGGCGCGTCGTCGTGCGGCGGCCGTTTTCAGCCGATCGCATCGTCTCGCTGGTGGAGGGATGGCGACCGGCCTTCT
>JACPXS010000078.1 GCA_016196415.1 Candidatus Omnitrophota bacterium | reverse complement strand
TTCCCCACCTGGGTATTCCGGCAGTTCGCAGCGGCTTGGGAGAGTGAGCTGCCGCCATCCGCGTAGCACGCTTCCGGGAAGATTCGCCGGAGGGGATTCCATCCAGGCGGGGAGGTGATGGATTCGCTGCAGGCGGTCCTTCTCGGGGCCGTTGAGGGACTGACGGAGTTCCTCCCGGTTTCTTCGACCGGACATCTCATTCTCGCTTCGCACCTACTGGGGGTCGAGGGGGAGGCGGTGAAGACGTTCGAGGTGGTCATCCAAGCCGGCGCGTTGGGAGCGGTGGTGGGGTTATACCGCACCCGCATGCGTTCGATGTGGCGCGGGTGTCTTGGAGTTGACGCAGCCGGCAGGAAGCTGCTGACGAATCTCGTGATCAGTTTCCTCCCCGCTGCACTCGTCGGCCTGTTGCTGCACCGCGTGATCAAGCGGTGGTTATTTAGCCTATGGCCGGTGGTGGCCGCTCTGGCGTTGGGCGGGGTACTGATGATCGGTGTCGATGCATGGCTGCAGCGCAGGCCGCCTCCCGCCCCACGAAGCTTGGACTCCCTCACCCCGCGCGAGGCCTTCCTCATCGGTTGCGCCCAGTGTGTTGCGCTCTGGCCCGGGAGTTCGCGAGCGATGGTGACCATGGTCGCGGGTCTGCTGCTTGGGTTGCCCGCGACGATCGCGGCCGAGTACAGTTTCCTCTTGGCGCTGCCGACGCTTGGTGCGGCCACACTCTTCGATGGGATGATCTCCTGGGGCGTTCTCGGGCAAGAGATGAGCCTGCTTGCCGTGCTGTGCGGGTTCCTTGCGGCGGCGGGTGTGGCCGCCGCAGCCATTCGGAGTTTCATCGCGTATCTGGCGCGGCAAGGTCTGGCGCCGTTCGGCTGGTACCGCGTCGGGGTGGCGGCGTTGATTTGGTGGCTGGTGCCCTATCCGTAACCCGCGCGGCGGGGCGAGCGCGCAAGAACGCACAGAGGCTGAGGAGGACGGGCAGGGATGGACACTGATGTGAAACGCTCGAGTGAAGTGCCGCGCGACCATCGCGATCTCACGCGCTACATTCGAGACATTCCGGATTTTCCCACGAAGGGGATTCTCTTCCGAGATATCACGCCGTTGTTGCAGCACGGCCAGGCGTTTCGCCAGGCCATCCGGATGCTTGCCGCGCGACACCAGGGGAAGCGGCCGGATGCGGTGGTGGCGATTGAATCGCGCGGATTGATTGTCGGCTCGGCGCTTGCCTACGAGCTGGGAGTCGGCATCATCCCGGTCCGTAAAAAGGGGAAGTTGCCCCATAAGACCTACCAGGCCTCCTACACGCTCGAGTACGGGCAGGACACTCTCGAAATCCATCAGGATGGGCTTGCCAAGGGATCGCGGGTCGTGCTGGTGGATGATCTCTTGGCTACGGGAGGAACTATGGGGGCCACGATCCGGCTGATCCAGCAGTGCGGCGGCGTCATCGTGGAGCTGGCGTTCCTCATCGAGCTGACTGCGCTGAACGGCCGCGAGCGGTTAGCGCCGCATCCCGTGATTTCATTGATTCAGTACTAACCCTCGCGTTTCCTGGCGCAAGCGGCTGCTTGCGTACCATGCGCTGAAGAAGCGTGCAACGCGCCCGCGCAGGCGCGGCATCGTGTGAAGGAGTGTCTCGCAATCAAGGAGGTGACAGATGGCAGTTCGTCGCAAGAGCCCCAAGCGGCCCAAGGCCCGTCGGATGAGCGCTCGGAAATCGTCCGCCAGGCCCCGCCGCATGTCCTGCTGTTCCTGTTAAGCCGCCGAAGACGGCGTTCTCCGTCGACATCAGCGTGGGTCTCGCTCCGGAGAACGCCGTCTTCGTATGGTGTAGCCGAGTCTCAGTAGTGCCTTAAGTTGGCTTCACACTGCAGAAATGCAGAATTCTGCAGAAGCGCAGAATGGGTGCCCCGACCCTTCGATGCGGGCCACGGGCATGCCCGTGGGGCTCCATGAATGAGGGCGTACCGCCGGAAGAGTCAACGCGCGCTCACGGTGGCATCACACAAGAGCCAGCATGCCAGAGCAGGTGGTTATTGTTGGATCCGGCCCGGCAGGTCACGCGGCGGCGATCTATGCCGCGCGGGCCGATCTCAAGCCGGTGATGTTTGAAGGGTTCTCCGTTGGCGGGATCCCGGGCGGGCAGCTCATGACTACCACGGATGTGGAAAACTACCCTGGGTTTCCTGACGGGATCCAGGGCCCCGCGTTGATGGAGGCGCTCCGGAAGCAGTCGCTGCGGTTTGGAGCGCGCCTCGTCACTGAAGATGTCACCAGGGTTGATTTGTCCGCGCGGCCCTTCACGGTGGCTTCCGCTGCACGCGAACTGACGGCCCGCGCCCTCATTCTCGCGACGGGAGCGACGGCGAAACGGCTGCATCTTCCCGGCGAGCAGCGCCTGTGGAACAAGGGCATCTCGGCGTGCGCGGTGTGCGACGGGGCCCTGCCGATTTTTCGCGGCAAAATACTGATCGTCGTGGGCGGAGGCGATTCGGCCGCCGAAGAGGCGACGTTCCTCACGAAGTTCGCCTCACGCGTCTACCTCATCCACCGCCGGGATCGGCTGCGCGCCTCCAAGATTATGCAGGATCGGGTCTTGCGGCATCCCAAGATCCACGTGATTTGGAACACGGTCGTCGCCGACATCCTCGGTGATGACGCCGTCTCTGCGGTGCGGCTGCGGGATCTCACGACTGCCCAAGAGCGCGAACTGGCTTGCGGCGGGCTCTTCTACGCGATCGGCTTTACCCCAAATACCGCGCTCGTGGCGGGCCAGGTGGAGCTGGACAAGGATGGCTACATCGTCACGCGTCCCGACTCGACCGACACCTCAGTGCCCGGCGTCTTCGCCTGTGGCGATGTGCAGGATAAGCGCTACCGTCAGGCCATCACGGCCGCCGGCAGCGGATGCATGGCCGCGATGGATTGCGAGCGCTGGCTGGCGGAGAGTGGCCAGGAACGCCAGTGATCACAAAGGGTTTCCATGGTACCTCTCCTGACGGTTGAGCGGGGACTGATCGGGCTCGGCGGGTTCATCCTCTTGCTGCTCCTTGAAAGCCTCCGGCCCTTCCGCAGGCCGGTCGACTCGCGGTGGAGGCGCTACACCATCAACCTCTTAGTCACCGGATCGAACGCCCTGCTGCTGAGCGTGGCCCTGGGCGGCATGATCGTCTCGGCCTATCACGCCTTCGAGCTGCATCGCGTTGGGCTGCTACATCGCCTTGGGATCGAGGGGTGGTGGAACGTCCTCTTGTCCGTGGTGTGCCTGGACGGCGTGACGTATCTCTGGCACCGCGCCTACCACGGCGTGCCCTTCATGTGGCGGATGCACCGGGTCCATCACAGCGACCTCGATCTGGACGTGACGACCTCGGGGAGGTTTCATCTGACCGAAATGGCGCTCTCGGCCCTGTTCCGGATGATCGTGATTGCGGGGTGGGGAGCCAGCGTCGCCAGCGTGGTGATCTTTGAGCTGGTCTTCGGGCTGCTCAACCAACTCGAGCACTCCAACCTCCGCATCCCCGAGCCGTTCGAGACCTGGCTGAGAGCCATCATCGTCACCCCGGATATACACCGTATCCACCACTCGCAGGTGACGGCGCACACGAATTCCAACTACTCGACGATTTTTTCCTGGTGGGATCGCCTGTTCGGAACCTACCGCCTTGGGGCCGATCAGCGCGCGCTCACCATCGGCCTTCCGGAGTACCCGGATCCGCAGGACGTCACGTGTGGCCAGGTGTTGGCGATGCCGTTTGGCCCGCCGTGCGAGTTCGTCCAAGCCAATTGATCCTTTGCATGAAATAGCCATGTCCCGGCGTCGTATCGAGCGGACCATCTTCCTCCTCATGGGCGTGCTGACCGTCCGGTGCTGGTGGCGCATCCGCCTGCTGGGTGATGTGCGCCTGCACCTGGCGGCCTTCTACGGCGGGTTCACCCTCGCCTTCCTCTTCTATCTCCTTCTCCTGTGGCTCATCTCCCGCGCTGAAAAATTTGGGACGTTTCTATTTTTTAGCAATCCCCGCTTTGAAAAAAATGGGGACGTCTCTATGTTTAGCTCGAAGAATAGAAACGTCCCCAATTTGCTGGTGGTGGGGCTGGTGGCGATCGCAGCCCGCCTGCTGCTCATCGGCACCACCCCGACGCTGTCCGATGACCTCTACCGTTATCGCTGGGATGGGCGCGTGCAACTCGCCGGGGTGGATCCCTATGCGTATCCGCCCAATCATCCAGCGCTGGGTTTCCTGCGAGACGCCGAGTCATCCCGTATCAACTTCCCGCATCTGAGAACCGTCTATCCGCCGCTCGCCGAGCTGGCGTTTCGCCTCGGCGCCTCAGTCAACAAGACGCTGATCGGGCAAAAGGCGGTGTTCGTCTGTGCGGAGCTCGTCACGGCGCTGAGCCTGCTTGTGCTGTTGCGCTGTCGCGGCCGATCCCTCCTCTGGGTGGCGGCCTACGCCTGGCACCCGCTGGCGATTCTCGAGATCGCCGGATCAGGGCACAACGATGCGTTGGGTGTGGCGGCGCTCTGGCTGGGGATAGCGGCCTGGCAGGCGAGGCGGTGGTGGGGTTGTGCGCTGGCATGGGCCGCGGCGTTTCTCTCGAAATTTGTGTCCGCGGTCTTGGCGCCGTGGTGGTGGTGCCGGGGGCAAGCGCGGGGGTGGCTTGCGGTCTTTGGGCTGGCGTCGGCCTTGCCGTTGGCGATGCATCCCAACGCGGTGACCGCCCTCGTGCAGAGCCTCACCTCGATGACCACGCGCGGATCCTCAAACGCCTCGTTGTATCTGGTGCTGATGGGACTGCTCAGGCACGAGGGGCTTGCGCGGCTCGTGGTCGTCGTCGCTTTGGGAGGATTTTTGGTGTGGTGGGCGAAGCGGGAAGCCGACCCGATTCGATATGTTGCCGGGGCCGTGGCGGCCGCTGCACTCCTGAGTCCGGTGCTGCATCCGTGGTACCTGCTGTGGCTTGTGCCCTGTTTGTGCTTCTGGCGCCCTGCGCCGTTCCTTGCGCTCACCGGGACGGTGGTCCTCTCGTACACCGTCTGGCCAGGCTATCTGACCGCTGGCCGGTGGGCCATGCCCGCGTGGGCGCGCGTTGCGGAGTACGCGCCGGTGATGCTCCTCGGCCTCTGGGAAACACGACGATGCGCGTGGCGATCATTCTTCCTGCCCGAAACGAAGCCGAAGCCCTTGGTCGAGTCCTAGCCGAGATCCCGCGCGAGCTAGTGCACGAGCTCATCGTTGTGGACAACGGGTCAACGGATGAGACGGCGGCGGTGGCGGCGCGCGGAGGGGCCCGCGTGGTGCCGGCACCGCAGCGCGGCTATGGACGGGCGTGCCTGGCTGGGCTGTCGGCGCTGGATCCATCGACGGATACGGTGGTATTCATGGATGCCGACCACTCGGATGATCCATCGGAGCTTCCCGCGTTGCTGGAGCCGATTGCGCAGGGCAGGGCGGATCTGGTCATCGGCTCGCGGATGGCCCGGGCCGAGCCGGGCAGCCTCACGCTCCAGCAATGCCTTGGCAATCGCTTGGCCTGCGCGTTGATGCGGTGGCGATTTGGGGTGCGGTACACCGACCTGGGGCCGTTCCGAGCGATTCGCCGGCGCTCCCTGGCGCAGTTGCGCATGGCGGATCAGGCGTTTGGCTGGACGGTGGAGATGCAGGCCAAGGCGGCCTGTCAGGGCTTGCGGATTGCGGAAGTGCCGGTGCGGTACCGACGCCGAATTGGCCGCTCGAAGATCTCCGGGACGGTGGCTGGCACCGTCCAGGCCGGTGTTGGCATCATCACGATGATCCTCAAGGTGGCCTGGAACGGTTCACGGATGAAGCGGCGGCTTGAGGGCTTCCGCAGCGCATCCGGCGTCAGGTCTGACGGGTGAGCGCTTCGGGAGCGATCCATGCGACGGCTGCTGATTTTCATCAAAGACCCCAGGCCCGGCCGAGTCAAAACACGGTTGGCGGCCACCCTTGGCGATCAGGCCGCCTGCGAGGTCTACCGGGCCTGCGCAGAGCTGACCTTGTCTCGGCTCCAGACGTTTCGTGACGAGGCCGCGCTGTGCGTCGATCCGCCGGAAGCGTTGGCTCGGATGCGGCGCTGGGTCGGTCCGCGCTGGTCGCTGCAGCCCCAATGCGGGATGACGCTTGGCGATCGGTTGAGGCACGCCGCTGATGAGGCGTTCGCCCAGGGCGCAACGCGGGTCGTGATCATTGGCACCGATTCGCCGTGGCTCGCGCCGGCGGACATCCGCGAGGCGTTTGCAGCGCTGGCGCATGCCGAACTCGTCGTCGGGCCAACCGAGGACGGCGGCTACTACCTGATCGGGCTCTCGTGCTCAGCCTCGGCGCTCTTCAAGGGGGTGGCGTGGAGCTCATCCCGGGTGTATGCTCAAACCCGGCGGAATGCCCGCGCCCTCGGCTTGCGGACGCGTCGGCTTCGGATGGGCTACGACGTCGACCGCGTTGACGATCTCCCGCGCATGCTGGCGGAGGCCGCTGCGCAACGCGACGCCTCGGCGTTGGCGCAGACGATCGAGCGGGTCTGCGCGCGATGGATGATGAGAAGAAGGAGGGAACCATGCCTGAGCTGAACCATCAGACGCGGCTCCATGTGCCCCGGTTGGCACTCGTGGATCGCGACGAGTGGACCTTCTTGATCGATGGCGAGATGCCGAATTGGATTGCCACCGATGCCCGCGGCGCCTGGCTCATGCAGACGCTTCGCGAAGAGCCCGGCCTCTTCTCCACGCTTGTGGAGCGCTACGCGGCGCACTCCCACCTCGAGACCGGCAAGGCCTGGGTGCATGTGCACGCGTTTGTCAGCGATGCCATTCGGCATCGTCTCATCAGCGTGGAGCCGATCGCGCCCCAGCCCTACCTGGGCCGATCGCATTATCTGCGCCTCTCCGCTCTGCGCGAGTGCTGGTTGCACACCAACAACTCCTGCAACCTGAGTTGCGGCCACTGTCTGGTGAGTTCCTCGCCGCGCGGTGAGCGCGGGCTGCCGCTTGCGACATGGCGCTTCCTCGTTGATCAGGCGATCAGTCTGGGGGTGGAACGGTTCTACGTGACGGGAGGGGAGCCGTTCGTGCGGCCGGACATGCCTGAGCTGATCCGCTACATCACCCAGACGCGCCAGGCCGAATTGATCCTGCTCACCAATGCCACGCTCTTCGGCGGGCCTCGCAAGGCGCTGCTCGAGACGTGTGATCGCGAGCGAATCAAGTTTCAGGTCAGCGTGGATGGCTCCACCCCGCAGCTCAACGACGCCATCCGGGGCGCCGGCAGCTTTGCGGCCACCGTGGCGGGCTTGCGCGAGCTCAGTCAGCGCGGGTTTGATGTGACGCTCACGACGGTCGCCGTGAGCAGCAACCTGGACGATTTGCCCAACTTGACGCGATTGGCGGCGGCGTGCGGCCTCCGGAGCCAGCACCTCATGTGGGCCCATCGGCGGGGGCGTGCGCGCGATGCGTCCCCCGACCTGCTTGCCCCGCCGATAGGCGGGGCCAACACAGGGTTCAGCCAGGACACGGTCCCACTAGGGGCGGGATCGAAGCCGGCGGGGGGATGGTTCCCGCCCGCCGAGCGGCTGATCGAGGCGATGCGGCGAGTGAAGCACGAAGCGGATCGGTGCGGGATCGTGCTGGACAATTTCGCGTCGTTTGAGCTGCGCGCCAACGCGCCGGCGGGGATCAAGTTCGACTTGGGTAATGCCGGCTGGCAGAGCCTGTGCGTGTACGCCGACGGCCATGTCTATCCCTCCGCGGCGATGGCCAACCACCCGCCGCTGGACTGTGGGGACGCCGCCAACGGGACGACGCTGGAACGCATCTGGCGCGCCAGCCCCATCCTGCACCAGATCCGCGAAGCCACCGTGGTGCGCAAGCTCCAAGCCAAGGACGACCCCTTCCGGTATCTCACCGGCGGGGGCGATGTGGAGCACAGCTACTTTTTCTCCGGAGATTTCCTCGGGGAAGATCCGTACTATCCGCTGTATCAGGCGCTCTTGCTCGATGCGATGGACGCCTTGACGGCGCGCAAGAAAGCGCTGGTCAATACGCGCTCCGGGTATGACGCGCCGCGCATCTACCATGCGATGGGCGACGGCGCCATCGTCTGCGGCACGACCGAGCTGGGCGCGGAGGATCGGGAGGTGGCGTTCCTCCACTCGAACTGCGTCCTCTCCTTCGACGTCGAGAAACCGCGCAAAATCGTCCAGCAGTTCTACGGGCAAGCCGCGGAGCAACCCCAAGCGGAGCTCTGCTGCCCCACGAAGTACGACCCGGAAGAGGTGGGCCATATCCCGCAGGAGGTGCTCGACCGCTTTTACGGTTGCGGCTCTCCCGTGAGCGCGGCGCGGCCTCAACCGGGCGAGATGTATGTCGACCTGGGATCCGGCGCCGGCATCGACTGCTTCATCGCGGCCAAGCAGGTCGGGCCCACCGGCCGCGTGATCGGGGTGGACATGACCGACCAGATGCTGGCGATCGCCCGCGACAGCCAGCGGAAGGTTTCGCAGGCTCTCGGCTACGATGTCGTGGAGTTCCGCAAAGGGTTTTTGGAGCAAATCCCCGTTGAGACGAAGACGGCCGATGTGGTGACGTCGAACTGCGTCATCAATCTCTCGCCGGACAAGCCCCACGTCTTCGCCGAGCTGTGGCGCATCCTCAAGGACCACGGCCGCGCCGTCATCGCCGACATCGTCTCCGACCGCGAGGTGCCGCCGCGGTTGAAGGTGAACGAGCGGTTGTGGGGCGAATGCCTGGTCGGCGCGTTGACGGAGGAGCAGTGCCTCGCGATGCTGGAGCAGGCCGGGTTCTACGGCCTGTCGGTCATCAAGAACACGCATTGGAAAACCATCGAAGGCTACCAGTTCTTCTCGGTGACCGTGCAGGGGTTCAAGTGTGAGAAGACGCAAGGCTGCACCTTTCTGGGTCACCAGGCCATCTACCGGGGACCGTTCAAAGCGGTCCTCGATGAGGAGGGGCATCTCTTTCCCCGCCAGGTCGCCATCAGCGTGTGCACCGATACCGCGAGCAAGCTATCGCATCCCCCCTATGCGGGGCTCTTCACCATCGTGGAACCCGCCGGCGCGGTGAATGAGCCGGCAGCAGCAGCGTGCTGCCCAAGCGGCAACGGATCCGGTTGTTCCGCTTCATGAAGTCTCTCTGGGTCACACTGAGCGTGTTCCTCCTCATCGTGGTCGGGGTGAGCGCAGCCGTCCGTCTCCTGGGGATTGACGTGGCAGGTCTCACGCCGGACCGCGCCAGGGATGTCGTCCTGTCGTTTGGGATCTGGGCTCCCGCGATCTATCTCGTGGCGTACGGGCAGCCGATCATCCCACTTCCTGCAAGCCTCATGACGATCGCGGGTGGGTTGGCCTTTGGGCCGTTCTGGGGGATGCTGGCCTCGTTGGTGGGGGCCACGATTCGGGCTTGCACGGAGTTTGGGGTGGCGAGATTGTTTGGTCGAGACGCGGTGGCCAAGCTGCTCAGAGGCAATATCGCCAGGCTCGATCAGCACATCGGGAAGAACGGGTTCCAGACGGTCCTGCTCATCCGGCTCATTCCCAATGTCCCCTTTGATCTGCAGAATTACGGGTTGGGCTTCTCCCGAGTCCGATTTGTCCCGTATGCGCTGGCCACGTTGTTGGGTATGGTGCCAGGCAGCTTCGCGTTTGTGTACCTGGGCTACTCGCTCACCGATCCAAAGCGAATCTGGAAACTCCTCATCGCCATCCTTCTGGTGATCGGGCTGACGGTCGTGACCACGAGGTGGAAACGCTCGGCGGCCGCGCGGATCTCGCAGCGACGATGAACCCTTTGGAGAGCCCAGTACTTCGTCACCCCACGCCTCCGCGCCTCCTGCCGGATGACGAGCATAACCGGGCGCTGATCCGCAATACCCATCCGGAGGACTGGGTCAACCCCGAGCCTCGGGGACGGTACAACTTGGTCGTGATTGGGGCAGGGACGGCGGGGCTTACCGCGGCTGGGGGATGCGCGGCCATTGGCGGCCGGGTGGCCCTGATTGAGCGACACCTCACCGGCGGCGACTGCCTCGTGGCCGGGTGCGTGCCGTCCAAAGGGATCATCAGCGCCGCGCGCGTCGCCGCCCACGTCGCGCGGGCTGGCGAGTACGGCGTGCGCGTCCCGCCGGGCGCGAGCGTCGATGTCCCGGCGGTGATGGAGCGCATGCGCCGGCTGCGAGCGCGCCTCAGCCCCGCGGACTCCGTCCGCCATCTCACCGAAATGGGGGTCGAGGTGTTTTTGGGAGCCGCCCGCTTCGTCGCGCCCAACGCCGTCGAGGTGGCGGGCAAGCGCCTTGAGTTTGCGCGCGCGGTGATCGCCACCGGCGGGCGGGCGATCGTCCCGCCCATTCCCGGGCTGGCCGACGTCGGCTTTCTCACCAACGAGACGCTCTTTGAGCTGACCGCGAGGCCTGAGCGGTTTGTCATGATCGGGGCGGGGCCCATCGGCTGCGAGATGGCGCAGACCTTTCAGCGACTGGGCAGCCGCGTCACCCTCATCGACGCCTCCCCCCGAATCCTCATTCGCGAAGACGCTGACGCGGCAGCGCTCCTTCAGCAGCGCTTGCAACAGGAAGGCGTCGCCTTGGTCTTGGACGCCAAGGTCCAACGCGTGCAGCGGGCGGGGCATACCGTGGTGACGGTTGAGCGCAGCGGCCGAAGCGTTGAGATCCCGTGCGACGCGCTGCTCATCGGCGTAGGACGCGCGCCCAATGTCGAGGGGCTGAACTTGGAGGACGCGGGGGTGCGCGTTGAGAAGACCGGCGTTCTCGTGAACGATGTCCTGCAAACGAGCAACCCGCGCATCTACGCCGCAGGCGACGTCAGCGCCCCGTTCAAATTCACCCATACGGCCAATGCCCTTGGGCGCATGGCGCTGCTGAACGCGCTCTTCTGGGGCCGCCACCGGATGAGTCGGTTAGTCGTGCCGTGGTGCACCTACACCGACCCGGAGATTGCGCACGTCGGGTGGTATGAGCAGCAGGCCAAGGAGCGAGGCGTGGAGGTGACGACGCTTACGGTGCCGTTTGCGGAGAATGACCGGGCCGTGCTCGATGGCGAGGACGAAGGCTTTGCCCGTGTCCACCTCAAGCGGGGGACCGATCGGATCCTTGGGGCGACGATCGTTGCCGCGCATGCGGGTGATTTGCTGACGTATTTCACCTTCGCCATGGCCACGGGGCAGGGACTTGGGGCGCTGGCGCGCCCGATCTATCCCTATCCGACGCAGTCGGAACTCATCAAGCGGCTCGCCAACCAATACCTGCAAACCAAGCTCTCGCCCGGCGTGAAGCGACTCCTGAGCCGGCTCCTGGCGTGGCGCAGGTCATCCTGATGAGCGGCGTGAGCGCTGCTACGCGTCGGATGGGCTGGTGGGCGACGGTGGGTTTCGCAGCGACGCTGGCGCTCCCCACGCTTACGTCGGCTGAAGAGGCGATCGATTATGCGCCGTGGGATGCGCTGCTCAAGCGCTTTGTGGCCGACGGCCTTGTGGATTATGCGGGGATGTGGCAGGAGCGGCCCTCGTTGGATCGGTTCCTGGGACAGCTTGCCGAGTTCGCGATCAGCCAGCGCGCTTCACGAGATGAGCAGGCGGCTTTTTGGATCAATGCCTACAACGCCTGCGTGATCGCCGGGGTGTTGGATCGCGCGCCCCTGCGATCCGTCAAGGATGTCAAGGGATTCTTCGACACGAGGCGGTACCGCATCGCGGCAGAGGCAATGACCTTGAATGACCTCGAAGCGCGCGGGCGGGCTTTGGGGGAGTGGCGGGTCCATCTTGCGCTCGTCTGCGCCTCCTCAAGCTGCCCGGTGCTGCGCAGTGAAGCCTATGTGCCAGCCCGTCTTGATGAGCAGCTCTCGGATCAAGTGACCCGGTTCCTGGCCGATCCCGCACGGGGTTTGCGGCTGGATGAGACGGCAGGCGTCTTATGGGTCTCCAAGCTCTTCACATGGTACGCGAAGGATTTCGTGCCTGAAGGGCCGCTCACCGCCCAGCGGCTGCTGCCGGTGATTGCCCCCTATCTCGGTCCCGCCCTCGTCCAAGCCATCCAGCAGCGGCCGGTTGCGCTGAAGTTCTTGGACTACGACTGGCGGCTCAATGCTCAGCCGGAGCGGTAGTCCGCGCAGCGGTTTACACGACCTCCTGCCAAGGGGCTGACCATTGTTGGAATTCCGAACTTGTTCTATAATAAGCGCCAATTCTCACAGAAGTCCACGATCATCCTTCCGCGCAAGACAACGCAGGGAGTGGGCGAAGGGCCATGCTGGGGATTTCGCTCGTAGAGGTTGAGGCGTTGAATCTGCTTGAATGGTGCGGGTGGATTGCCTTGGGCTGTTTTAGCCTGCATCAGCTCTGGCTGGTTTTCTTATCCCTTCGCTACCGCCACGCAATCCCCCGTCCTGCCAGCCGCTTTGATCCGCTGCCGCTTGTGACCGTACAGCTCCCGGTCTTCAACGAGCGGTATGTGGTCGAGCGGCTCTTGGACGCGGCGGCTCACCTGGAGTACCCCACAGCGCGGCTGGAGATCCAAGTCCTGGATGATTCCACGGACGATACCACCGCCCTCATCGCCCGGCAGGTGGCGTTGTTGCAAGCCCGGGGCTATCGCGTGGTCCATCTGCATCGTTCCCACCGCAACGGATTCAAGGCCGGGGCGCTCGCTGAAGGCTTAGCGGTCGCCCGCGGGGAGCTCCTCGCGCTCTTCGACGCTGATTTCGTGCCCCCAAGGGATTTCCTCAGCCGGACCGTCCATTACTTTACCAATCCTTCCATCGGCATGGTGCAGACCCGATGGGGGCATCTCAACCGCACCGACTCCTTCCTCACCCGCGCGCAGGGACTCATGCTGGATGGGCATTTCCTGATCGAGCAGGTCGCGCGTTCCCGAGCCGGCTACTTCTTTAATTTCAACGGCTCAGCCGGCCTCTGGCGCAAGCAGGCCATCCTCGACGCGGGCGGCTGGCAGCCGGACACCCTCACCGAGGACCTGGATTTGAGCTACCGCGCGCAACTCAACGGGTGGCGTTTCCTCTATTTGAACGACGTCGTGGTGCCGGGTGAGCTGCCGACGCAGATGAGCAGCCTCAAATCGCAGCACCACCGGTGGACCAAGGGTTCCATTCAGACGGCGTTGAAGCTCCTCAGGGAGGTGTGGCGCAGCCCGCAGCCCTTGCGGGTCAAAATCGAAGCCTGGTTTCACTTCAGCAACTGGCTTCACTATCCCTTGGGCATTTTGGTGGCGGTGTTGATCTTGCCGCAATTGATGAATAGCCGCTCTGCGTTGAGCCATCACGGCACCGGGGTCTGGGGCGGCTACGTAGGCGTGTTTCTCATCGCGACGACCGTGCTCTTCCACGCGGTGGCGCAATGGCCGCTCAGCGGTCGACGCTGGAGATGGCTGTTGGAGGTGCCGGCGCTGATGGCGGTCAGCGTCGGGTTAGCGCTCAACAACAGCCATGCGATTTGGGAAGCCTTGCGGGGCGCCCCGTCCTTCTTTTATCGGACGCCGAAGTATCACAGCCGGCACGTCGGCGCGCCTCCGGCGACCTATCGCGTCCAGCCCATGGGAACGAGACAATGGGTGGAGTTGGCGCTAGGGGCCTACACCGCGGTCGCGTTATGGTACGCGGCGGCCAATGCCTGTTATGCGGTTGTGCCATTCCTCCTTCCGGTCTCAGCCGGATTTTGGTATGCTGGATTGAGCGCGTTGAATCCATCCGGCGGCGCATCGCTCAGTCCATCCACAGGGTCGAACGCCCCACCCGCGCCCTCCATTGCGTCGGCGATGGCTCAAACCAGCCGTGCTGGCTGAGCGCGGAAGGGTCGCCGGGTGACGGGGTCGATGCCGAGCGTCGTGTTTGTATGCGTCGCCAATTCGCTCCGCTCGCAGATGGCGGAAGCCTTCGCCAAGTCGTTGGGTAGATCCGCGTGGGAGATCTGGAGTGCCGGATCGCAGCCGAGCGGCCGCCTCCATCCGTTGGCGATTCAGCTCATGGCCGAGCGCGGGTGTGACCTGTCAGCGCACCGCTCAAAAGGGTTGACCGAGATTCCCTCGAAGCGGTGGGATTATGTGGTGACGATGGGCTGCCAAGATGCCTGCCCGGCGGTCAACGGACGCCGTCGAATCGATTGGAAGATTCCCGATCCGGCAGGGTTGTCGATCGGAGAGGCTCGTCGGGTGCGCGATCACATTGAAGGATTGGTCCGTCGGTTAATGAGCGAGCCGCCGAGGCTGGCGTCGTCGGGTGCGGACCTCAAGGGAGGTGTCTGATGCGTCAACGGGTTCTCGCAGTGATCCTGGCGGCCTCGGCGCTGTGGGCAGCGCCGTGCGCGTGGGCCACGACCTATACGATCGACCAGAATCACACGACGGTCTCCTTCAAGATCCGCCATCTGTTCGCAAACGTCGAAGGAGTCTTCCGGGAATTTGAGGGCCGCTTCGACTACGTCCCCGGACATCCCGAGCAGTGGCAGGCGAACGCGACGATTCAGGCCGCCAGCATCGATACTCGGGTGGCGGATCGCGACACGCATCTGCGCTCGAACGATTTCTTCGACGTCGAGCGCTACCCTACGATCACGTTCAAAACGACCCAGGTGACCGACGCCACCCCGACCAGCGCGAAGCTTCAGGGGCTCTTGGCCATTCATGGAGTGGAAAAGCCGGTCGTCTTAGATCTGACCGTTCATGGAGAGGGGAAGGACCCGTGGGGCAATATCCGTTCCGGGTTTACGGCAACCACCACCATTCATCGAAAAGAGTTCGGGTTGACTTGGAACAAAGCGCTCGAAACGGGACAGTGGTTAGTCGGGGAGGAAGTCATGATCACCCTGGAAGTGGAAGGGGTGGTGAAGTGATCGTAAGGCGTGGGGCTCATGGGGCCTCGCAGGCCCCGAACCGTGGAGGAAGACGCATGGACGGGAAGAAGCAGCGGGCGCTTGTGGTCGCCTCCTTGGCCGGATTAGTCGCCGCGGCCGGGATGGTGTGGTCTGGGCACAGGGCTCAGGCGGCGGAGGGAGATGCGGAAGAGGGGGGTGCCGTGCCCTGCTATGGAATTAACAAGTGCAAAGGAACCGGCGATTGCGGCGGAACAGGGCATTCCTGCGCGGGCCAGAATGCCTGCAAGGGGCAGGCCTTTATTGATCTGGAGAAGGATGTGTGCCTCCGCATCGGAGGGGGCCGGCTGACGCCGGAAGCGCAAGGATAACCGCGCCAGTCAGCGACAGCACCGTTCCACGAATGTTGTGATCACATGGGTGAGAGGGTGAGGCATCGCCTGCACAGTGGGGAGCGGCTTGCCGCTTTCTCGCCCATGCGTCGTGAGCCCACACGGTTTTCGCGCGCACGCGTCATGCCACCATGACTTCTCCAGATCAGCCATGGCCGCAGTTAGGCTGCGGGGTTGGTCTGCGGACCGAGCACTATGACGTCATCACCCGCGAGTGGCCCGCGATGGATTGGTTCGAGGCGGTCTCGGAGAACTTCATGGATTCCGGCGGCCGGCCGCTGCGCATCCTGGAGGCCGTGCGTCACCGCTACCCGGTTGCGCTTCATGGCGTCTCGCTCTCGATCGGCTCCACCGATGCGCTCGATGAGCGCTACCTCCAGCGGCTCAACGCCCTCATTGAGCGCATCGAGCCGGCGATTGTCTCAGATCACCTCTGCTGGGGCAAGGTCGGCGGCGAATACCTCCACGATCTCCTGCCGCTGCCATTCACCGAAGAGGCCCTCCGCCATGTCGCCGAACGCGTGGAGCAGGTGCAGGAACTGTTGGGGCGACGGATCCTCCTGGAAAACGTCTCCGCGTACATCACCTATACGTACTCAACCATGCCGGAGTGGGAGTTTCTGACGGCGGTCGCCCGCCGGTCCGGATGCGGCATCCTCCTGGATCTCAACAATCTCTACGTCAACAGCTTCAACCACCGGTTTGACCCTGTGGAGTATCTCCGTCACATTCCAGGCGAGCTCGTTGGGCAGTTCCATTTGGCGGGACACACCCCGATGGAGGGCTACCTCTTCGATACGCACAGCCGCCCGGTCATCGATGCGGTGTGGGCGTTGTACCGGCAGGCGCTTGCGCGGTGGGGTCCCGTCACCACGCTCATTGAGTGGGATGAGGACCTCCCTCCCTTTGCGCGCCTGGCAGAGGAGGCGGCGAGCGCCCGCGTCATCCTCCGCGACCTCTGCGGTACGCCTTCCCCATCCCAGCCAGGTGCGCGGGAGGATGAGCGCTCGTGGGTGACGCCATGAACGGTCCGTCGTTACATGAGCTGCAACAGTGGCTGAAGGCCTGCGTTCAGCCAAGCCGTGAGCCTGCCTCGTCGACGCCATTGCCGGCGTGGCTCAATCCTCAGGGCGGATCGCCCGGAATTGAGCGGATGTCCGTGTATGCGGGAGGCTACCGAGCGCGCATTCGCGAGGCACTGGCTGAGGCCTATGAAGCGGTCCAGCATCTTATCGGCGACCGCGCCTTTGCCGAGTTGGCCGATGCCTATGCCAACCGCCACCCCTCGCGCGACTACAACCTCAGTCTGGTGGGGCGTCACCTGCCGGCATTCCTGGTCAGCGCGCCGCTCACGCAGCAGCTTCCCTTCCTGCCGGATCTGGCGCGCTTGGAATGGGCGGTGACGGAAGCGTTTCATGCGTTTGACCATCCGTCCCCTGACCTCGAGCGGTTTGCATCGTTCTCGCTTGACGAGTGGGAGGGCGCCCGTGTGGTGTTCCAACCTTCCGTCAGGTTGATCGTCTCGGCGTGGCCGATTCGGGATCTGTGGGCTTGCCGCGTCCAGCCTCGAGCGGCCGTCAACGTCGATCTCGTCAATCGGCCCCAACAGGTGCTCATCTATCGGAAGGATGTCACGGTCGTGTGCGAACCCATCGATGCGGGACCGTCCAGGCTCTTACACGCCTTACTGGAAGGGCAATGCCTCGGGATGGCGTGCGGCCAATTGGTGGGCGCAGGCGATGCGGCTCCTCTTCCCGTGGCGGAGTGGTTTGCTCAGTGGGTCGGCCGAGGTCTGATCGTGCGGTGTGAACGAGCGGCGCTCCGCGCACCACATCGCCCTGTAATCTTGTGATCGTTTTTGGTACCCTATCGCCGCCAACCAGGAGGAGAAGCGATGAAGCGAGGGCACCGATCGATTCGTGGTGTGGCCGTAGTCATGGGAGTGCTCCTCAGCGGGTGCTACGGCCCGTTTAATCTGACGCGCCGGCTCTACCAATGGAATCGACAGGTGGGGACTCCGTGGGAACGGGAGTTCATGTTCCTGCTGCTCGCTGCGACTCCGGTCTATGGCCTGACCGTTTTGGGTGACGCCGTCGTCTTTAACGCCATGGAATTCTGGACAGGCAAGAACCCGGTAGACTCACCCGTCACCCTGCGAAGCGATCTGCCGCGAACCACCCGGATTGCGCGCGGCAACGAGGAAGCCCTTCTGACGTACGTCCCAACGCCGGAGGGTCAGCGGCTTCTTGTGCAACCGTTTCGGGACGGGAAACCGCTTGGCGCGCTTCGCATCGAGCGTCGTGATGGCCTCACGGTCGGCGCTGATGCCGAGGGTCGCGTGGTGTTGACCGCCCACACGCTCCCGGATGGCAGCATCCTGATTCGGGACGGATACGGCACGCGCGTGGCGTCTTACTCCTCGGATCAAGTCGAGCGGTGGTGCGCGGCCTCCGCGCGACACCAGTGATACATGTGGGGCTCATGACGAACGTGCACGCCCGTTCGGCAGGGTGGGTGAACACGGTTTCTGCGACGGGGATCCCCAACGGCAAGTTGGGGATGTGGGTCTTTCTCGCCTCGGAAGTGATGTTTTTTACCGGGCTGATCGGCGCCTACCTCGTGCTGCGCCTTGGCCATCCGCATTGGCCGGGACCCGAAGGACACCTCAGCGTCCCGCTGGGTACGACGAACACCTTGCTGCTGATTGGCAGCAGCGTGACGATCGTGCTGGCCTTGTCGGCCTCTCAACGAGGCGCGATCGCTCGAGCCCGCTGGTGGCTGTTGAGCACCGCCCTGCTCGGCTCAGGCTTCCTCGTGATTAAAGGGTTTGAGTACGCCGCGAAGTTCGCGCACCATATTGTTCCCAGCACCAACGTGTTCTGGTCTTGCTACTATGTCTTGACGGCCTTTCACGGCTTGCACGTCCTGGGGGGCATCGTCTTCAATCTCTGGATCCTCAGCCGGACGTTCAACCGCTCGGTGTGGCAGGCGCAAGCGCATCGGCTCGAGCTGGCGGGGCTGTATTGGCACTTCGTCGACATCGTGTGGATCTTCTTGTTCCCACTCCTGTACTTGATATGAGGACGCCATCCGGCCAGCCACACGCTCTCCTGATCGGCATCTGGCTCGCCGGCTTGATGCTGCTGGGGGTGGTGCTGTCTGAGCTGTCGGGGGGATGGGTGCCGCTTCCCCGATGGGGCATCGTGACGTTGATCCTGGGCCTCTCCACCATCAAGGCCGTTCTCGTCGCGCTCTATTACATGCACCTGCAATCCGACCGGCGACTGCTCGTCTTGGTCGCGCTGGCGCCGTTTCTGCTCATCATGCTCGTCCTTGGTGTCGTGTTGTCGAGCCGTTTCGTTCGACTGTAACTTCGCGGTAGCTTCCCGCGTTTGTGAAGGCGGGGTGAGCATCGAGCCCTGTCCGCAAGAACAAAAAAACGCCCGTGGATTTCCACGGGCGTTTTTGGTTGGCGGAGTCCCGACCAGCGCTAGAGGGAGAAGCTTGGGATCGGGACGCGCAGCGGTGGGATGGCAATCGGCTCAGCCGTTGGCAGCTTCGCCGGGTTACCCTGCGGGAGACGGATTCGCGAGGCGAGGCGCATCCAGGAGAGCGTCCGGATCATGAAATACGTGATATCCACTTCCCACCACCGCAGGCCATGGGCCGCCGAATGCAGGTACGCGTGGTGGTTGTTGTGCCACCCTTCACCGTAGGAAATCAGCGCCACCCACCAGTTGTTTCTGGACCCTTCGTTCGTGTCGTAGGTCTGGTAGCCCCACAGATGGGCGGCC
>JACPXS010000062.1 GCA_016196415.1 Candidatus Omnitrophota bacterium | reverse complement strand
GGCCGTGCTCGCTCCGGGGCGGCCCGGCGTCCCTGCTGGGCGCGGCCGGGATACCGCCAACTCGGAGCTGCGCGCGGCCGGCGGGGGCCCCGGCTCCGCGTCACCCGCTCCCCCGGAGCTTTTCGACGGAGCAGCCTGGCATTTTTTGATGCGCTGAGAAGATCGTTCGGAGCTGCTCCCCCGTCTGCTCGAGCGCGAAACGCTCCGCGACCCGGCGGTAACCCGCTTCGGCCAGCCGTGCCCGCAGCTGCGGCGCTGCCCACAACGACTCCACCGCCGAGGCCAAGGCCGCCGGATCCTCCTCGGGCACCATCCATCCGCTCTTCCCGGACTCGACTAGCTCCGCCATCGATGGAAGGTCGCAGGAGATGACCGGCGTCTTGGTCGCCAGCGCTTCGATCAGGACGTTCGGGATGCCCCAGTGGATCTTCGAGACCAGCGGCAACACGCACAAGTGCGCCTGCTGGTAGAGCCGGACGACCGCTTCTTGGCTGACATAGCCGGTGATCGTGACCTGCCCCTCGAGATTGTGCCTGGCGATCCGCCGGCGCAGCCCACGCTCCAGCGGCCCCCCGCCGGCGATCGCGCAGGAGAAGTCGACGCCTCGCGCCTTGAGCAGCGCGCAGGCGTCGATCAGCGTCTCGTAGCCCTTGCACGGCAACAGGCTGCCCACCGCGAGAATCGCGCAGCGCCGGCTCTCAGGCTTGGGCGCCGGCGAGAACTTGGAGAGATCGACGCCGTGATAACTGAGGAAGATCTCCGGGGTGTGAGGGGTGAGGGGTGAGGGGTGAGGTGAATGACCAAACACCAAATTCCAAGCACCAAATAAGCTCCAATGACCAATGCGCCAATCACCAAACCATCGGGGCTGGCTGGAGCGCTTTGATTCAACCGGAAATGTTGGTATTGGCGCTTGGCGCTTGGGGATTATTTGGTGATTGGGATTTGGTGATTGGTGATTCCCGACGAGGGCCAACAGATGCTGACGGTTCGCTTCGGTGCAGGTCACGACGAAGCGGGCGCGGCGCAGCTTCTCCGCCAGCGTCGGATTGGTCGTGTAGATGTCATGCGCGTGGCCCGAGAGACTGAAGGCGATGCCCGTCAGCCGCCCAATCACCACGGCGGCGCTCGCCGGATACGTCGCCCAGAAGGCGTGGAGCAACGGCAGCCGGCGCTCCTGGGCCAGCCGAGCGAAGCGCACCGTCTTGGGGAACAGCAGCAGGCTGCGCATCAGGATCACGGGATGCGCCCAGTGCCTCGACACGATCCACCACAGCGCGCCGGCGTAGCCGCGCGGATTGCGCCGGAGAAACCAGCCGTGGCTGCGCCACATCGCCGCCGACCAGGCAAACGGGCAGTAGACCGTGTTGGGCTGCAACGCCTGCGCCTGGGCATGCACGACCCGATCACGGCAGGGCCGTAGCGAGAAGATCACGAGCGTATACGCCTGCGCCAGCGCCACCAGCTCGCGCAAGATGAACGCCTCGTCGTAGCGTGGAAACTGGCTGAGAATCACGCCAAGAAAAGGACGCTGGCCACGCTCCTCGGCGACAGGCAACAAGCGACAAGCGACAAAATCGGACCGGTGACGATGCTCAACCTGTCGCTTGTCGCTTGTCGCTTGTCGCTTGTCTCGGACGCCTTCCGCTTCTTCCATTTCCACCCTGTTAACTGCTGATCCGCACGCGATGCTCCCGTTCAATTGCGACGGCGCGCAGGATGATGCCGCACAGGATCCAGAAGTAGCTGGAGATCTCCTCGGAGTGCAGCCGCGAGCCGAACATGTTGGCGACCATCAGGCCGGACAGCCCGCCCAGCCAGCCCAGCGCCATCGACTTGAAGAACGGGTCCTTCGCGTGTCGATAGAGCCAGCGCGTCTTCATGAACAGCGCGCCCAGAATCCACAGGAACACCAGCAGCGCGGGGATGCCCATCTCGGCGGCGATGATCAGGTAGCTGTTGTGGGCGTCCATCTGCTTGCGCGCCGTCACGTACCGGCCGATGAAATACGGAAAGACGCCGTAGCCCACGCCGAAGAGCGGGTACTCACGGATCATCTGCACCGCGCCGGCCCAGATCTGCAGCCGGCTGTAGGAGCTGCTGTCGAGGTTGTTGACGAGATCGGAGCTTTCGTAGACGTCGTTGATCTGCACGTTGCGCATGGTCGACGAGAACCGGTACGCGATGCCTCGCGGCAACAGCCAGGGGTTCATGAACGCGAAGACGCCCAGGCAGATGAGGATCACGCAGGCGATCTTGTTCTTGAAAAACGTCATCGCCAGGGCGCCGGCGGCGAAGGCGATGTAGGCCCCGCGCGAGAAGGTGACCTGGATGGCGCGGAAGCACAAGAGAAACGGCACCAGCAGCCCCCAGTACCGGAACTTTTTAAGGCGGTCGACCCAGAAGGCGGCGAACAGGAACATGTAGTAGACGAAAAACGCGCCGAGCATGTTCGGCTGCATGGCGATGCCGCCGACCCGGGTCTTCTCGAGGCTGGAGTTGGGCCCCACGTCGATGTAGTCCTTGATCGCCATCAGCGCGGCCGCGGTCACGACGATGAGCATCACCACGATCATCTGCTGGATGCTGCGGCGATCGCGGATCAGATGGAAGGCCAGGAAGAATAACACAATTGGGGTAAGCCAGCGCTTCAAGGGGATCAGGAAGGTGGCGGCGTACTCCTCGCCATAGCCCGCGACCACCCCGCGGATCAGCGAGGCGGCGCCCAGGGCGCAGAAGAGCAGCACCGCCAGATTCAACCCGCTCTTCTCGAGCATCGGCCGGCGCGCGACAAGCTGGCGCAGCACGTAGCCGATGATCGCGATCGCCATGAAGAGGTTGGTGAGATTGAACGCCATCAGGGCTCCGCCGAAGTCGCCGGGCAGCACCTTGTTGAACGGCACATACGCCGCCAGCGCCAGCAGCGGGATCTCGGGATGGAGCAGGCCGGCCACAAAGACCGTCAGGCCGACGCCGGCCAGCAGCGCCATGAGGGCGCCCGTCGGAACCTCGATGTTGTACTGGATGACCCACGCCATCAAGCCGATCGCCAGCGCAAAGAGCCCGAAGGCCAGCGGGGAGAAGACCGGTTCCTGTCGTACGGTTGTCATCGCCATGTTTAGGTGTGAGGTGTGAGGTGAGAGGTGTGAGGTGTGAGGTGAGAGAAAGCACCAATGACCAAGCGCCAATCACCAAATAAGGACCACTGACCAAACATGGAGGCCCGCCTACTCATGACCAATCACCTCACCGGATGTCGAAGGAACAACATCAGGGCTGCTTCCTCATAATGGCCGCGAAGATCCTTTTCAGCTGGCTTGCCTCATCCAGCAGCCCTCGCATACGTCCATCGAATTCCGGATTTGCCTTGCTCAGTAAGTGCAGCCAGTAATGCGACTCCTTCGCCTCTCGCAGCGCGATTCGAATCCAGTGCTTAAACTCGCGTGGAGTGGCGGTGTCGTTCGCTGCTCGATAATTGGCGCCCACCGATCCGCTTGCTCGCACCACCTGGCCGACAAGCTCGCGATTAATCGGATTCATCGACACCCTCTGACACATGCTGATCACTTGCTCCGCAAACGTCAGCGTGCGGGCTTCGAGGTCGAACTTCGGACTCACCCTGACCTCCCCTTGGTCCTTGGAGCTTGGTTATTGGTGCTTGATTTTGGTTATTGGTGCTTGGTGATTGGTTATGGGTAAAGTCGTACTTTAGCCACCTGGATTATGAGCGTGTTTCTCAAGCAAGTGCATGAGCTGTTGAACTTGTTGATCGATGGAGAGCCGGCGATGATTGTAGCGCCAGACGTACTCGGCCAGG
>JACPXS010000061.1 GCA_016196415.1 Candidatus Omnitrophota bacterium | reverse complement strand
GGTCCGGTGATGAAGCCCGCGCACCGGTGGGTGCTCAGCGGCGTCATGGGGCTGGGTGCGCTGGCCGGCGCCATGGGCCTGGTGACCTCCACCACCACGACGAAACAGGGCGTCAACTATCTCGTCTCAAGCCGGCCGCTTCCCCTCTACGTCAAAGCGCTCGATTTCCTCCACCGGCATTCCCAGTATCGCCTGCTGGCGAACGAGATCACCCAAGGGCTGGCGACCGATCGCGAGCGGGCGCTGGCCGTCTTCGAGTGGACCAGGCGGCACATCCGCCCCACCCCGCCAGACTGGGTGGTGGTGGATGATCACGTCCTGCACATCATCATCCGCGGTCATGGGCTGGACGACCAGATGGCCGATGTCTTCACGACCCTCTCGACCTATGCGGGCGTGCCGGCCTTCTGGCGGTTCGTGAAGGAGCCGGCCTCCCGCGTCGAGTTGGTGCTGTCCTTTGCGAAGATGGACGGTCGGTGGGCCGTCTTCGATGTGTGGCGCGGCCTGATCTTTCGAAATTCCCAGGGTGAGTTCTGCACGCCTGAGGAGCTGGCGGCCGATCCGGCCTTGGTCAGCCAGACTGTCGGCTCACTCAACCCCGGGAGTGCGTCCTACGTCACGTATGTGTCGTCCCTGGCGCCCTTCACGGCTCCTGAGCCGCTGAGGGCCGAACTCCAGATGCCGTGGCCTCGCCTGGTCTATGCGGTGCGGGAGAGATGGCGCAACTCCTGGCGGTGATCCCGGCTCGCAGCGGCTCAAAGCGGCTGCCGGGCAAGAACCTGCTGCCCGTGGCAGGGCATCCGCTGATTGCCCACGCCATCCGGCTCGCCGGACGGTCCCGCGACATTGACCGCTGTGTCGTGTCCACCGATTCGCCAGACATCGCGGCCGTGGCCCGCCAGTATGGAGCCGAGGCCCCGTTCTTGCGACCGGTCGAGCTGGCACAGGATGCGACGCCTGGCATCGAGCCAGTCCTGCATGCGCTGCGCTGGCTTGACGAACACGACGGCTATCGTCCGGACTACGTGATGCTCCTGCAGCCGACCTCGCCCCTTCGGACCGTGGAGGATCTCGAAGCCGCCATCCGCCTGGTTGAGCAACGCCAGGCGGACGCCGTGGTGAGCGTCTGTCTGACGCACCCGCCGAGCTGGATGAGACGGGTGGCGGAAGATGGTCGCCTCCTCGACGGCGCCTCGGGGGCCCAAGAGACAGACGCCGTCTATCGAGTGAATGGGGCGATCTACGTGGCGCGGCGTGAGGTCCTGTTGCAGCAACAGAATTGGTACACCGACAGGACCTACGCCTACGTCATGCCCGCTGAGCGGTCCCTGGATATCGACACGCCCTGGGATCTGCACCTGGCGAATCTCATCCTGAACGATGGCCGAGACCCCGCCCATTAACGTCGCCGGTCGCTGGATCGGTCCGGGGCAGCCGTGCTTTGTGATCGCGGAGGCCGGGGTCAACCATAACGGCCAGCCGGCCCTTGCCAAGCGGTTGGTGGAGGTCGCGAAAGCGGCCGGAGCCGATGCGGTGAAGTTCCAAACGTTTCGGGCTGAGCGGTTGACCACCCCCGACGGGCCCCAGTTTGAGATGCTGCGCCGTCTGGCCCTCTCCCCGGCGGCCCACGCCGAGTTGGTCGCCTCCTGTCGCCAAGCAGGCGTCCTGTTTCTGTCCAGTCCATTCGATGATGAGAGCGCCGATCTGCTCGACCGGCTCGGGGTTGCCGCCTTTAAGCTCGGATCAGGCGAGATGACCAACTGGCCGTTCTTGGCCTATGTGGCTCGCAAAGGCAAGCCGATCATCCTCTCGACCGGCATGTCCTCCTTGGGCGAGGTGGGCGAGGCGGTCCGGGTGATCCGCGACGCAGGCAACGGCCAGGTGATCTTGCTCCATTGCGTCTCCAGCTATCCCGCGGACCCTGCTGACGCCAACCTCCGGGCCATGCGCACCATGGCGGACGCCTTCCATCTGCCGGTCGGCTTCTCCGATCATACCCAGGGCATCGAGGTGGCCCTGGCGGCCGTCGCCTTGGGCGCGTGTGTCATCGAAAAACACATCACGCTCGCTCGCACGCTCCCAGGTCCTGACCATCGCGCGTCTCTGGAACCTCCTGAACTCCACGCACTCCTGCGGGGGATCCGCCTCGTTGAGCGCGCGCTGGGTCACGGTCGGAAAGAACCGGTCCCAAGCGAAGCCGAGCTGGCCACGGTCGTCCGCAGGAGCATCGTGGCGGCACGGGATATCCCGAGAGGCACCGCGCTGGCCGCGGAGTCGCTGACCAGCTTGCGTCCGGCCAGCGGGTTGCCGCCCTCGCTCCTGGCTCAGATCCTCGGACGCACCGCACGACAGGACATTCCGGCCGGCACGATGCTGACGTGGGCCATGCTGGCCTGACCGCTGACCATGCGCATTCTTGTGACAGAAGCCATTGACCCCGTCGGCGTGAAGCTCCTGGAGCAACATTTTGACGTGTCGGTGATCCTCACCCAGGATCCCCAGGAGGTCCGTCGGCTGATGGCGGATGCGGATGCCATTGTGGTGAAAAGTCGCACGCCCCTCACGGCCGAGGTCTTGGCCGCGGCTCCCCATCTGAAGGCCATCGGGCGGGTGGGCAACGGCTTGGATAACATCGATCTGGAGGCCGCCCGGGTGCGTCAGATTGCGGTCTTTCATACGCCGGATGGCGCGACCCAGGCGGTGGCCGAATTGACCCTCCTGCAGATGCTGGCGCTGTGTCGGCGCGCCTACGAGGTGCATCGGGGCTGGTTGGCCAACGATTATCGGCGCTCCCAGTTCGTCGGCTGCGAGCTGCGGAGTCGAACCGTTGGGATCGTGGGCTTTGGCCGGATCGGAGAGGCGGTGGCATGCCTCCTGCAGCCGTTTGGCTGCGCCCGCTATGCGTGGGATACGGATCCGACGGCCCTGCAGCGGGCAGCGGCTCAGGGCGTCCGGCCCACTGCAGGGCTTGAGGAACTGATGGCCGTCTGCAACATCGTCACGCTGCATGTGCCGCTGACCACCAGCACGCGCGGCATGCTTGACGCCCGGCGGCTTCGCCTCCTTCCCCAGGGGGCATTCCTCCTGAACCTGGCCCGTGGCGGGCTCATTGACGAAGCCGCGCTCTTGGAAGCGATTCGGAGGGGCCGGGTGGCCGCCGCGGCGATTGATGTCCTTGCTGAGGAACCGTCGTATGACGCGGCTCCGGAGCACCAGACGTACACGAACCCCTTGCTCTCCGAGCCGGCGATTCTCTTGACTCCCCACCTCGGCGCTTCGACCCTTGAGGCGCAGCAGCAGATGAGCCGTGCCGTGGCGGAGCAGCTCATCGGCTATTTGACCGTGAGGGGCTCTAAACTCAGCCCGGTGCAACGGTGATGGATCTCTACGACGAGATTCTCGGTCGGAGGGCGCGATTGGAGGCTCCGTATATCCTCGGCCCTGAGCCGCGCACCTACGCCGATCTGATCACCACGGCTGAACAGGTGGCGGCAGCGCTCAGACGCGCCGGGATCCGCCAAGGGGAGCGGGTGGAGCTGTGCTTCGACGTCGGGTTCCTGTTTGCGGCGGTCCTCCTCGGGGTGGTCGCGGCTGATGGCGTGGGGGTGTTGGTGTCTCCCCAAGGGACCCCCCACGAATGCGACCGCGTGCGGAAGCTGGCCACGCCGCGCTTCAGCTTGCTGCCTGCTGAGCGGGCGATGCCCAACGATCCCTCCACCAGACCCACGCCGATCCGGCAGACAGGCATCGGCCTCATCGCGCATCCCATCGAGAGCCAGCCATGTGAACCGGACGATGCCATGCTGATCTACACCTCCGGGACCTCGGCCACGCCGAAGGGCGCGGTGCTCACCCGCCGCAACCTGGACACCAACGTCCGAGGGATCAACACGTATCTCGAGCTCTGTCCAGAGGATCGGTCTGCGGTGTTCACACCGACCGCGTATGCGTACGCGGTCTCGCAAGCGCTCACCCACGCCTTAGCCGGAGCCGCGGTCTACCCGCTTCCGGATGGGATGATCAGACCCCAGCGGGTCACGCAGGCCATCGAAGAGGCCCGTCTGACCTGTCTGGCCGCCAACCCGACGGTCTTCAAAGCCCTGCTGAGCGCCCAACAGATCGAACCGCACGATCTGTCAAGCCTGCGGGTGGTGATGTCGGCCGGCCAATTCCTCGAATGGGAGGTGGTGGCTCGACTCGAGGCATGCTGCCCGAACGCGCGCCTCATCAATACCTATGGCTGTACGGAGAACAGCCCTCGGATCGCCTATCTGCCGCTGATTCGAGGGGCGCCTCGAGAGGAGTCGCCGTACGTGCCGGTTGGCTACCCGGTGGAGGGGACGACGATTCGAACCGTGGATGAGCATGGCAACACCGTGCCGACTGATCACGTGGGTGAAGTGGTGATTGGCGGCGGCGCGCTCATGCGGGGCTACTGGCAGCATCCCGCATACAGCCGAGCACGGCTGGTGAACCGGGAATTCCGTACAGGGGATGACGGGAAGATTGATGCGGCAGGCCGCCTGCATCTGGTAGGCCGCCAGAGCAACATCATCCACGTCGGGCATCAGAAGGTGTCTGCCGAAGAGGTGGAAGCCGTCCTGCTGGCGCATCCTGCCGTCAAGGAGGCCGCGGCCTTCGGCGAGCCGGATGCGCTGCGTGAGGAGGTCGTGGTGGCGAGGGTCGTCTTCGCGGAGGGCCAGACCGTCAGCCCCAATGCGCTCATTCGGCACTGCCTGGCGCAGTTGTCCCGCTTCAAGGTCCCTCGCCGGATCGAGGTGGTGAGGGGGCTGCCCCAGACCTTGTATGGCAAGCTCGATCGCACCAAACTCCGTGAGAGTATCTTGGTATGACGCAAGACGAGATCCTCCAGGACCTCGTGGCGTTCGTCAGGCGCACGCTGCCCGGCTTCGAGGTCAGTGGAGCCACCGACGTGCAGAAGGACGTGCCGTTCGACAGTTTGGATCGGATGGAGCTGTTGGCGAGGATCGAGCAGCGCTACGGGGTGTCGGTGATGCCGGAGCAGTATCTCGATGAGCGCCTGCAGGTTCTCACGCATTTGGCCGCCTTCATCGCGGCTCAGCCCTCCTCCAAGCGGCTGAGGTCTGTGGAGCGCTGAATGGTGAGTCAGGAGTCACTGCGTGCGGCACTGGATCGGGTGGGCATCGCCGAGGGCGACCTGGTGGTGGTGAAAGCGGACCTGGCCTATCTGGGACCCCTGGACGGGGTGCAGTCGAAGGAGGAGCACCTGCACGCGCTCTACGGCGTGCTGCGACGACAGGTCGGGGAGCGCGGCACCCTGGTGGTGCCGGCGTCCTCAGAGCGGCTGTGCGAAAGCGGCGAGGATTTCATCCTCGAGGACACCCCGAGCGAGATGGGGCTGTTGTCCGAATTTCTTCGCAGGCGTCCGGATGCCCGGCGAAGCCTGCACCCGTTTGCGTCCTACGCGGCCGAGGGGCCGTTGGCTGACGCGATCGTGGCGGGCGTCTCGAAGCACGCCTTTGGCCCCGACACGCCGAAAGCCCGATTGATCGAACGGGGGGCGAAGGTCCTGAACATCGGCATCCCCCCCGAGCGGACGAACTCGGTCGTCCACCACGCCGAGCAGTTGATGGGGGTGCCGTACCGCTACCACAAGGAGTTTCCCAACCGGGTCTTTGCGGAGGGGCGATACGTCGGGACCGATTACCTGATGTCTGTCCGCCGCAAGGAGTGCCAAATCCAGCTCAACCACAATCAGCGCCTGATTGAGCTGTTTCGTCAACAGGGCCATGCTATCCAGCGCGTTTCAGTGACGGCGACGGCGGTGATCGCCTGCCACGACCTGCGCGCCATGTTTGAGGCCTGTGTCACGCTGCTCAAGCACGACATCTACGGACTCCTCGTGGAGCCGCCGCGGCACCGCCCCTACCGGCTGACCTGCTGATGAGAGGTTCCGTGACCATGCCAATCCGCCGCCTGCTTCATCGCGTGGTGCCGCTCAAGACGAGGGTCTTCCTCGTCGATTGGGCGCATGTCACGATCTACCATGCCAGCGGCCCGCTGTTGATCAAGCTGGCCTGCGCCTCGCGGTTCTTCAAGGTTCCGATCGTGACGATCTGTTCGAGCGTGCTCGACTACCTCGAACATCACGATCAGGATCGCGTGAGCGACGAGCAGTTGGCCTCCCTGTTCACCCATCCCGATAAATACGCCAACCCCCAGTTGG
>JACPXS010000077.1 GCA_016196415.1 Candidatus Omnitrophota bacterium | reverse complement strand
CCCATTGGTATGGAACATCACGTCGATGAACCCGTGTTGCTTGGCGTACGCAATCATCCGCGGAAGCTGACGCAAGAGCAAGGGCTCGCCGAGCCCGTTGAGGTTGGCCGCCGCCACATGGAAGCGTTCCCCTTCATCAATGACCCGCGTATACAGCTCCCAGGGCATATCGCCAAGCTGCTCCGCGGTGAGCGATGGCTGCGTACAGAAGGTGCAGGCCAGGTTGCACCGGGTCGTCACCTCCAGATTCAGGTTCAAGGGAAACTCGCCATGATCCAGCGCGGCCGCACGCTCGGCCCACGCGCGGCGGTACGCCCAGTACCGGGGGCCTTTGGCGTGCTCCCAGTGGTGGAAGTTCGGTGAGAGGTACAGCATCCCGTAGGTGTAGTAGGGATTGGTCACCTGTTGCGCACCCGCCGGTGTCATGAGGCACGTGGCCGTTGCGGATCGTCCTGTGAACGCCAGGCAGTCTCATCCGATTTCAGCACCGCATCCACATTGGCCCATTTCGCTTCAGTCGTCGCGAGCTGCTCTTGGTACCACGCCACGTACCGCTTGAGGCCCTCGGCAAATCCGACCCGCGGCTCCCATCCTAATTCATCCTTCGCGAGCTGACTGGACACGTGCTTCCCGGCGAAGTCGCCTGGACGAGCCGGACCGTATTCGATCTCAATATGGCCGATGAGTTGCTGAATCATCTGAGCAATCTCCCGAATCGTGACCTTCTCTGTACCGTCCAAGTTATAGATCTTGTCCTTGGCAATCGATTGCAGCGCTAACACATTGCCTTCCGCGAGATCCTCCACATAGATGAACTTTCGAAATTGCAAGCCATCGCTGGCGATGGTCAACGGCTCCCCGCGCAACGCCTTCCTGACAAAGACCGGCACCACCGCCCCATCCCGAGCCCGGGGCCCATACGGGATGCCGTAGCGCAGGATGGTGACGGGCAGATCGTACATGCGGCTGTAGGATCGGCAGTAATACTCCGAGGCGATTTTCGTCGCGGTGTAGAGGTGAACGGGGGCCTTCAAGGGCGTCTGCTCATCCACGACTTCTCCATCCACTTCGCTGTACACCCAGGTGGTGCTGCCGTAGAGAAATCGTTTGACGCGGCATCGGCGGGCCGCCTCGAGGGCGCACAAGGTGCCGCGCGTGTTCACCGTCTCGGCATACGAGGGGTCATCAAAGACGTCCTTGACATCCGCCACCGCTGCCAGATGGACGACGGCGTGCACGCCGTTCATCGCCATGCGCAGGGCCTCGATGTCCAAGACGCTCCCAATGAAGTGTTCGACGTGCGGGGTGTGGATCGAGCGTTGCTGATCGAAAATGAGCGGGGTGACGCCATGCGCGGCCAAACGATCCACGACATGAGACCCGATGAACCCTGAACCGCCCGTGACCAGGACTTTCATCGCGTGGCATTCCTCCTCTTACCTGGCTCATAGTAAATGGGAACGCACCAGTGATTTTTCGACACCCAGTCGGTGTTGGGCAGATCCACGTCATGCTTCAGGATCCGGTGGCAGGGAGAATCGTACACCTTTCCCGTGGACTTCTCGATTGGCTCGAACACGATGTACTTGTACAGTCCAGAGACCATGCCCGCAGGCAGCCGGACGCGCTTGGTAAACCGGGGATTGAGCTCCTCTTGCGCGACCTTGTTTTTCCAGGCGACGATCTCCTCCATCCGGTCGACCTGCACAACTCCGAGCGCTGCGGTCACCTCCGACATGCGGTAGTTCAGCCCCTCCACCTCATACGTTGGTTTGCCATAATTGCGATACTGTTTGGCGAATTCGATGAGCCCGGCGTGCTTCGACACCAGCATCCCCCCTTCGCCGGTCGAGATGGTCTTCGTGCCGTAGAAGGAATAGACCCCCGCGTCACCCCAGCTCCCCGGCTTCCTCCCGTGCCACGACGCGCCGTGAGCATGCGCGCAGTCTTCGAGCAAGATCACTCCATGCGATCGGCACCAGTCCGCAATCCGGGGCGTGTCAAAGGCGATGTGCCCACCGATGTGCACCAGCCAGACCGCCGCCAGATCATGCTCGGCCGCCGCAGACACCACGGCCTCGTAGCTCAGACACAAATCCGCCTGATGGCAGTCACCGAAGATCACGTCCCCGCCGGCCTTGATCACCGAAAGCGGCGTCGCCATAAAGGTGTTGGTGGGACACAGCACCTTCTTCCCCTTAAGGTGAAAGTATTCCAAGCACGCTAAGGCCGCGCCCGCCCAGCTTGACATGGCGACTGCCGGGAGTCCGTTCCAGGCCGACCACTTCTCCTCAAAGAGCCGCGTGTACTTGCCTTCCACCCATTGGTGACTCCTGAAGATGTCGTCCCAGGCTTCGAAGATTCGCGGTTTGTCGCGCGGATCGAAGCCGATGGTAAACGCCTGGGGGCTTGTGTTCGGCGGCTTCGCACCGGCTCGCTGGGCGATCGGCATGCTTTGTCTGGTTAGACGTTCATCGAATGAACACCACATTATAGAGCATCACCACCCGTCCAGCCAATGGTACGCCTCGGTACCTGTTGCTCGGTCCCGCGGATTCAACCGGTTAGCGCAAGGGTGGTTCCAGTGAGCTCCAACACGTTCATGAGAAATTTCTGATATTCCATGACCACGGAGAGCGCATTCCTCGGCTGCGACCACCATCGCTGGGCCCGGAACGGACCATAGCGGCTGGGATAGGACAGCACGACCACCGGCTTGCCCTTGAGCACGCGCCGGAAGATGTAGCGGGCGCGCCGAGAGGCGGAGGCCGACGTCACAATGACGAGCTGCCGTGGGAACTGGTCCTTGAGAAATCGCCGCATCTGTCTGGCCTCCACGATGGTGCCATCAGCGGGCTCCGTCAGAAAGACCATCTTCTCCTGCGGGACGCCGGAGGCCAGCAGGATGCGTTGGGTCCAGGGCCTCCGGTCCGCTTCCAAGAGGCCCAGTCGTGCCAGTTCGGCATTCCATGGAGGCGCCGGCTCCGGGATCACGAAAATCCGGTCCACGCGTCCCTCCCGGTAGAGATCCCGGGCCGCCAACGCCCGCTCGATTGGGTTGCCGGAGAGGATCAGCGCGGCGTCCGCATGGTCGAACGCATCTTCAGCCACGAGCCAGGTCCCGGCGAATGGAACGCACGCCGCGCCGCCGAGGGCGCTGACCAGCACAAGCAGGAGGCCCGCTCGGCCGCGACGCGACATCGTTTACCGGACGGCCAGCGCCGGAACCGGCGAAGCCTCGGGCGCGGAGAGGCCCTTCAGCCAGACTTCGAAAGTCAGGAGGGTCCAGAGCTGATCCGAATAATCGGCGCGCCGGAGCATGTGCGCCTCATACAAGTGCCGGACGTAGGTCTGGTTGACGTACCGGCGCAGCTGAGCCCCAGGACTGAGGAGGAGATCACCGATATACGCTCGCAGATCCGACGCAAACCAGGCCTCCAGCGGCACCCCGAACCCCATCTTGCCTCGTCGAAGAATCTCGGGCGGCACCAGCGGCGCGAAGGCGCTGCGCAGGAGCGGCTTGGTGCGTCCCCAACGGAGCTTCATGGCATCAGGCAGCGAAAAGACATACTCGATGAGCGCGCGATCCAAAAAGGGGGACCGGACTTCGAGCGCGTGCGCCATGGAGCAGCGGTCCGTTTTGACCAGGAGGTCATCCGGCAAATAGGTCTTCAAATTGAGATAGAGGAGCCTGGTGAGCGGGGAGGCGTGTTGGGCGCGCGCCAGGTACGGGTCCAGGAGGTGTAACGGCGCCGGCGATCTCCCATCGCTGCGCGCCTCGGTGAGGAGCTCCGAGAGGTCGTCATAGAACACGGCGGTCCATCGGAACAACCGCTCGGTGAACGGCAGGCGGACGCCGCCGGCAAACTTCTGCAGGCGGCGCACCGGGCCTCGCATCCCGCCCCATAACGGGAGGCGGGTTCCCACGGCGTGAAACGGTCCCCGCGCCCATTCAGGCAGGCCGTCGGCCAGGAGCGCGGCTCCGAACCGCAGGTACCCCGCGAACAGCTCGTCCCCGCCGTCCCCGTTCAGGGCCACGGTGACGTGCTGACGGGCGAGGCGGGAGAGCAGGTACGTCGGGATCGCCGAGGAATCCGCGAAGGGACCGTCATGGTGCCAGACCAACTGCTCCACCAAATCCACTGAAGCGGGCTCGACGAAACATTCCGTGTGGCGGGTCCCAAACCGTTGGGAGGCGAGTCTTGCATAGGGCGTCTCGTCGAAATACGGCTGGTTCGCAAAACCGATGCTGAACGTCTTCACGGGCTCCGCCTGGAGCTGGCTCATCAGCCCGACCACAATCGACGAATCCAGTCCGCCGCTGAGAAACGCTCCGAGCGGCACATCGGCTACGAGCCGGCGGCGCACGGACTCTGCGAGCAACTGCCGTACGGTGGTCGCGGCCTGCGCACCCGAGGGGGCGCCATCTGATGCGGCGTGCGGCAAGGGCACGTCCCAATACATCTCGAGCCGTCTCTCGCCCTCTTCCGTGACATGCAGCAGGTGCCCCGGCGGCACCGCTCGAATCCCGCGGTAGAGGGTTTGCGGATTAGGCACGTAGCCGTAGAGGAAAAATGGCGCGAGCGCGTCGCCGTTGACCTCCGGCGCCAGGCGTGGATCCTGCAGGAGGGCCTTGATCTCGGAGGCGAACGCGAAGCGCGCCCCTGACGACGCGTAGAACAGCGGCTTTTTCCCCACGCGATCGCGCGCCAGCAGCAGCCGCCGATGCCGGCCATCCCATACCGCGAAGGCGAACATCCCGTCGAACCGCTGCACGCACGAGGCCCCCTCCGCCTCGTACCACCGCAGGATCACCTCGGTGTCCGACGCGGTGCGGAATCGCACGCCGCGCTGCTGCAAGCTGGAGCGCAGCTCGTGATAGTTGTAGATCTCGCCGTTGAACGCCACCCACACGGAGCCGTCATCGTTGGCCATGGGTTGCGATGCCGCGTCCGACAAGTCGATGATCTTCAGCCGCGCATGGCCCAACCCCACGCGAACGGACCCTGCGCTCAACACCCGGCTGCCTTGCTGCTCCGGTCCCCGATGGCGCAGCGTGGCGATCATGCGGTTCAGACGGTCCAGCAAGGCCTCCGTGCTCCCGCCGTCAAGGAACCCCGCAATGCCGCACATCACGGGCTCGCTCCGCTGCAGGCTCCAGCGATGATGGGAGGGACGAACGCGGTCTGCCGCCTGGGGCGCTCCCCGCCAGTCCGGCGCACCTGCTGGAATACCTCCAAGAGACGCGGCGCCTGCACCTGCGCGGCATACCACCCCTCGACCGTGCTGCGTCCAGCACGGGCAAACTGCCTTCGCAGGTTCGCATCGTTGATCAACTGGGCCAGCTTGTCGATCCACTCGGACTCGGTGGCCGCCAGGAACCCGTTGGCGCCGTCGCGGATGATGTCTCGATTCACGCCGACGGGCGAGGCGACCGTCGGGATCCCCAGCGCCATGTACTGCAGCGCTTTCAGCCCGCACTTGCCGCGCGACCAGGCGTTATCCGGCAGCGGCATGACGCCGATGTCAAACGAGCGCAACTCCGGGCATTCGGCCTGGGCGTTCCACCCCTGGCTCTCCGTCTCGATGCCCTCGATGGAGAAGTTCGGCTCCCCCAGCACCTTCAGGCGGAACGGCTGCAGCCGTCGCAGCCGTTTGAGGGCCGGCTCGATAATGCGCAGCTGCTCCATGGTCGTCACACTGCCGCTCCAGCCAATCGTGGGAATCCCGTCGATCTCCACGCTCTCTTTCGGGGCGTAGGCCGCGGTGTCGATGGTCGTCGGCACCACGGTGACGCGCGCCGCATAGCGGGCGGCGTACGCCTGCAGGTATGCGTTCCCCACGATCACGTGCGCGCTCAAGCCGCAAATCGTCCCGGTCTTTTCAGGCCGCTTCAACCAGGCAAACCCGCGATTCGCCTCGGTGACGTGCCGTAGAAAAATGGCATCATCAAAATCATAGACGATCGGGATGCCGGTGCGCGCCAGCCATCGCTCCAAGATCGGCGGACCGATGGGCAACAGATCGCGATAGAGGAAGATGACATCCCAGCGCGGCGCCCGAGCCGCCATCGGGGCGGCGTGGGACGTGCCGGCCACGCCTCCTGCTCGGCGCGGCACGTCCTCGCCGCCAGCGGCTCGGCTGCGCGATACGGACGACCGAGGCGGGGCCCCTGCGACGCGGGGTGGCAAGGGCGTGTCGTGGCGCGCTGGCGACACGACGTGCGCGGCCTGCCGGACGACGGCGGCGACCTGCGTCACCCGGCGCATCACGCACCGCAGGAACTCCCCGATTGTCCTGGCGTGGTGCCCTCTGGCTCGCAACAGGCGTTTCAGTCGTGGCGACTCAAAGGGCACAAAGGAGAAGGAGACGCCGTCTCGTTCCAGGTGACGCGCCCATTGCTCGATCCGAAACCGCTGGCCTGGCGCGGTATCATAGAGATAGGGGGTGAAGGCCAGAATGTTCATGGAGGAGACGGACGCATCACTCGCTTCAGCCGGGAGTCGCACAGGACGATGCACCATCCGAGCAGCAGGTATCCGTAAAAGGGGAGCGAGAACCACAGATAGGCATAGGAATACTTCTCCCCCCAGAGCGGATGCGGTGGGAGTCGGTTCAACAACCCGCCCGGGAGGATCCAGGCTGTCAGCGCATAAGCCAGAACAAATAACACCCGTTCCTTCCACCGAAACACCCAAGGGTGGTGGTACCACAGCAGTGCCGTGCTCACGAACGCCGGAAGCAACAAAATCGCATAGTGGACCCTGGAGGCTGGCGACATCACGAAGATGAGGAGCAAGGTGAGCGAGAGTTCCAGCTGATAGAACGGCCACTGCGCCTCTCGCTGCGAGACGCGCCACGCCTTCCGAATGCGCAGGAGATAGCAGCTGCCCAGGATGACCTTCAACAGCCCAGCGATCACGAACGCCCACCACGCATGCAAAACGGGCTGGTAGGCTTGCGTTCGGAAATGCAGCGCCATGACCCCCGTGCCCGCGAACCACCGGTTCACCGTCCCCGTCAGGGTCTGAAATTCCATCCCCGCTTCCGGCAGGGTGCCTTCATGCTTGTGCTCCAGCACCATCGCGAGGGGGTATCGGATCCCATACACCCACAAGCCTTGAACCCCGCAGACAGGGAGTAAGATGAGGAGATAGAGCAGCAGGGCGACCAGCAGCCCTTTCACGACTCGAGACTCCCGCTTCAGGATAAAGTAGACCGCCAGCATGCCTGGCAAGTATTTGAGATTCGCCGCAAGGAACACGAGCATACCGGTAAGCACATCCCTCCGCTTCCTAAAGCAGTAGATCACCGCGCAGATGAGGACGAACTCGATTCCTTCGACCTTATGCATCGCCAGCGTTTCAAGAAACGGCTGGAAATTCACGGTTAAAACACCTGCGATCAGATACTCCAGCGCCGTAGGCTTCTGTGCCGGCGAGACAGCCTTCACCAGGAGAATCACGGCCAGCGGGAACAGCAGGAACTGCGCGAAGTAGAAGAGGTACGCAACAGATCGAAACTCCAAGTGAGTGAACGGCCGAAGGATCAAGTAGTAGAGCGGAGGATGGAGCACCGACTCGAGCGATAAGGCACCGGTCTGCCTCCATGCCTCGGCTTCATAGAACGCCCGATGGAAATCCCCGCTGCCACCCCCCGCGAAGATATTGTAGCGGCAGATCGAGTAGGTCAGATGCGCGAGGCTATAGCCGATCAGCAGGACCAGGAGAAGCCGCTGCCATCCGACCAGCGCGGACCACTGAGGGCGGCGCACCGCTTTGGCCTCCGCCGTGCTCATGACGTTCATGCCTTCTCCGCAATCACGGCGACGTAGGTGAACAGATCGCTCGGGCCGAATGCCAGTCGCAGCACCTTGAAGGCATTGCGCGTCATGAGGCCTCGCACCCAGGGAAACGAGGGAATGCGCGAGATCTCCTCTGGGTAGAGCTCCAACGGACGGGTGCGAACGGCGTTGACCACCGCGAGGAACGACGACAGCACCATCACCGAGAGGCCAAACGCCGGCGGCCAGAACAGGATCAGGCGGCCTCGGGGCTTCAGCACCCGATGAAATTCAAAGAGGATGCGGTCGATCTGCTCGTGAGCGAAGTGCTCCATGACGCCGAAATTGAAGACGCCGTCCATCGTCTCCGGCTTGAAGGGTAGCGAGAAGAGATCCCCGCAAATGAAGGCGCGTTTGAGGCGGCTGGGCCGTTCCCGGCTCAGCTCCAGGGCCACCGGAGAAATATCCAAGAGATGAAACTGCGGCCGCTCAAGCCGCAGGCGTCCGTCTGAGCCGCCGCTGCCGCACCCCGCATGCAGGTAGTGCCCGGTGTCACGATCTGGGAAGTAGCGAGACAGCATCGCCGACGCCGAGCGCGAGATGATCTGATGCCGGTAGACCTCGGCGATGATCTCGTAGAGGCCCCGGGGCTGAGCCCCGCGCGCTTTTGACCAATACCGGTCCCAGTCCATCGGCCGTCAGCCCTGTTTCGACCCGCGCGCCTGGACCGCCAACCGCACGAGCGTGCGCACCGCGTTGACGATCTCGATGCGCGAAATCTTCGATTCTCCGGCGTGGCGCGAATTGATCACAATGGGGAGCTCGGCGATGGAAAACCCCTGCCCCTTGATGTGAAACAGGAGCTCGATCAGAAACGCGTAGCCTTCAGATCGAATCTGCGCGAAATCGACGGCCCGCAACACCGCCGCGTCATACAGCCGCAAGCCCCCGGTGCAATCCTGGGGCAGTTTCAACACATGGGTGGTCAGCCAATGCGCGGTATACGTAATCAGACGACGACGGAGACCCCACCCGGACAGGCCGCCCCCCGGGAGATAGCGGGAGCCAACGATCACATCCGCCATCCCGGCCTTGGCGAGCATCGCGTGAAGATAGCAGGGCTGGTGGGCGAAGTCCGCGTCCATGGTCATCACGTGCCCGAAGCCTTGCGCAATCGCGTACGCGAACCCTTGACGATGGGCGCTGCCGATCCCCAGCTTCGCCGGTCGGTGGATGACCTTGAGCGGCATCCGCTTGGTGAGCGCATCGGCGAGGGCCCCCGTCCCGTCTGGAGAATTGTCATCGATGACCAGAATCTCCACGTCTTCCAACCCCTCGGCCTGCACTTCGCGGAGCAGTCGTTCAATGTTGCCCGCTTCGTTGTAGGTGGGGATCACGAGGAGCGTTCGTGCCTGACGGCTGGTCACGGGTCCCGTCGGCGCTGCAGGCTGCTGCGCGGCTGATATGTTCACGTCGATCCCTCTTAGATGATCCGCACGTGCGGAAACGGCACGATGAACCGCATCCCGTCGGCTCGCAGTGACTGTTCTCGCTCCATGAACTCCTCCAGGAAATGCCACGCGAGGATGAGGAGGTAATCCGGATGAGCCTGTCGCATCTCCTCCTCGGAGCAGATGCGGATGCGGCTGCCCAACGTCAGCCGCCCCACCTTGGCAGGATTCCGGTCAGCGATCGCCACGAGGTGCTCCGGCCCCACCCCGGCGTACTGGAGCAAGACGTTGCCCTTCGTGGAGGCGGCATAGCCGAACGCGGTGCGGCCGTCGCGACGAACAGCCTCCAGCCGCTCGATCAGCGTGCGCCGGATCTCCTCGGCACGGCTCCGGAACTCCTCGAAGGCCCGCGGCTCATGGTAGCCCTGCTCGATTTCCCGCTGCAGGGCCTCGTGAATCCTCCGCTGATTCGCGGCCGGCACTGGCGTCGGGACACGGTCCTTCGAGAGGGTGCACCGCACGCTCCCTCCATTGGCCTGATTGAAGGTTATGTCGTGAAACACGAAGCCGGCCCCTCGAGTGACCTGCTGGAGCGTTCGGAGACTGTAGTAGCCCAGATGCTCATGACAGATGGCATCGAACGAATGGTGATCCAACATGGCGCCGAGATAACTCAGTTCCAGGACCCACAGGCCATCGTCCGCGAGCAGATCAGCGACCCCGCGGCAGAACGTGAGGGGATCGTCGATGTCATAGAACATCGCGATGCTGGTGATCACCCGCGCGCGTCGGCCGGGAAACCTGGCCGCGAACTCGTGGGGGGTGAAGACCGTGGGGATGTAGACAAGATCACCCACGCGACCGTCCGGACGGATATTGGAGGGCTCAAAACCCACCCGGACGATCCCCGGGCTGCGATACGCCTGTAAGGTCACCCCGTCGTTCGCCCCGATATCCAGCACGATGTCCCCGGGCGCGAGCACCACCCGGGACTCGATCTCATGCACGAGGTCCTGGAGATGGTGCTTCATCGTGCTGTTGATGCCTGAGCGGTACCCGTAGTCGTGGTAGAGCACGTCCGGGGGGACCGTGTGCGTCAATTGCACAAACCCGCAGCCCTCGGCATTCGGCTGCGGCTCGCATCGGACCACCGCCAATGGGATGGGCGTCGTCAACTGGTTCTCCGGGCGGCCGTCATCAAACAGGCTCGCAAGACACTGGCGGCCGAGATCAATCACCGGTGTGAGTTGCCGATTCCCGCAGATCCGACACTGGTGAATCTGACGCACCCGCCGCTCCCACTGCGCCAACGCCCCGTCGTTGACCCGCTGGGCAACCGCCGGTGACGTCATCTCATCCCCGCTCAACCAGCACATCTTCCCCCGCATCCAACATGGCGTTCGGCAGCAGGGGCGGTCCCGCCGTCAACCGTTGAAGATCAGCCCTCACCATCATCTCGATCAGCGACTCGAAGGAGACCCGGGGGGCCCAGCCGAGCTCACGCCTCGCCTTCGACGCGTCCCCAATGAGGAGATCCACGTCCACCGGCCTGAGCAGCGAGGGATCGACCACGACGTACGGTTTCGGATCCAGTCCTGCCACGGCACAGGCGATGTTCACCACCTCTTGGACGCTGTGCGTCATGCCCGTGGCAATCACGTAGTCCTCCGGATGGTCCTGCTGGAGCATGAGCCACATCGCCTCCACGTAGTCCCCGGCAAACCCCCAATCACGCTGGGCCGTCAAGTTCCCCAAGCGCAGTTCTTTGGCAAACCCCAACTTGATCTTGGCCAGGCCATAGGAGATCTTGCGCGTCACGAACTCAAGCCCACGGCGGGGGGAGGTATGATTGAACAGCATCCCCGAGCAGGCGAATAGCCTGTAGCTCTCCCGGTAGTTAATGGTGAGCAGATGGCCATAGACTTTCGAGACTCCGTACGGGCTCCGGGGATAGAAGGGGGTCCGCTCATTTTGGGGAGTCTCTCGCACCTTGCCGAACATCTCGCTGGAGGAGGCCTGATAGAACCGCGCGTCCGGCTTACGCTTCCGCAGCGCTTCGAGGATCCTCGTCACCCCCAGCGCGGTCACCTCGCCCGTCAAGACCGGCTGGTTCCAGGAGGTCGGCACAAACGATTGCGCGGCAAGGTTGTACACTTCATCGGGTTGAATGCGCTGGACGGCTTCGTCCAGTGAGGACTGATCCGTCAGGTCCCCCTGTTCCAAGTGCAGCCGGTCCAAGCAATGCGCGATCCGGTCAAACCGCTCCTGGCTGGAACGCCGCACAATCCCATAGACCTCGTAGCCCTTCTCCAGCAGGAACTCGGCCAGGTACGAGCCGTCCTGTCCTGTCACGCCTGTGATCAACGCCCGCTTGGGGTTCGCCATGGGTCTCCTCAATAATGCCGCCACACCCGCTGCCACATGCGCCGCGTTTCAGCCAACAGCCGACGCATCGGCATCTGCTCTTCGGCGCGCAAGGGATCGGGGACGGTCAACGACGCGAGTCCGTGTTCGACATACTGCCGGTACGGTTGGCCGCGGTACGCAGCCAGCCCGTCGGATCCCAGGAGCGCGGGGTTCTGGGCGAGCTCAGCTACGCTGGCCAGCCTTCCCTGCGCATCTCTGAACGCGAGACCGCGCTCAACATCCCAGACGGTCCATTGCCCATTGATCCGAACAAACGAGAGTACCAGTTTCCCCGCTCCATGCTCCGCGACAATAATCTTCCAATAGGCCAGCACACCGGCATAGGTCAGGAGCGTGGTGAACACATCGGCCCGCTGGTCATCGGCGCCATAGCCACGAATGATGATGTTGGCGATATGGTCATCGACGGCCGGCCAGTCGCGTGGAGTCGGACGGATGTGCTCGCGCGTCCATTGAAACACCACCAGCGCACGGGCTTCATCAGTCGTCTGGCCGTGGGTGATTGCCTTGGCTAAGCGTCGATACTCGGCATCTCGCAAGAGAAATCCCATCACCTTGAGATAGAGCGGCAGCGGGCGTGAGACGATCTGATAGTCCACCCCCTGTTTCGTGTGCACAGGAAAGAGGGCGACTCCCCACAGAACGCCGATGAGGAGCACCCCCGCCACGGCTCGCGACAGCCTCACTCGTTCCAGCCGCGTCGTGCCACCTACCGAACCCATCG
>JACPXS010000065.1 GCA_016196415.1 Candidatus Omnitrophota bacterium | reverse complement strand
TTGTTGCGATACCGCCACGGATCCTCCAACCCGATCAGCTCAAACGGCGCAACGCCCTCGAGCCCCGTGAGGGCGCTTCGCAGCCGCTCGCGCTTCAGCGCCAACTGATCCTGGTAGCTCAGGTCTTGAAGGCTGCACCCTCCGCAGGTCCCGAAATACGGGCAGGGCGGGTCCACTTTCGCGTACGGGGCTTTTTCTTCCTGCAAGAGGCGGCTTGCCGTCATCTGCGGAGTGTGTGAATCATGGGTCATGGTCAAGTGTGGCAAGGGTCGCGCAGCGGGCCCTCCGCCTGCGGCGTGCGGCAGCTTGCAGGCCGTCGTTCGCGGCATGCGTGAGAGGCGCCTGTCACCATCGTCGCCGAGGGCGAAGACATGCCACGCCGATCATGCCGCTGACAAAACCTCCGATATGCGCCCAAAACGCCACCCCGCCCACATCGGCGACTTGCCCAATGGCCGTCAGTCCCTGCAGCCACTGCAACAGGAACCAGAACCCCAAAAAGATGAACGCGGGCACCTCGACGGTCTCCCAGACAAACCACAGCGGGATCAGCGTGACAATGCGCGCCGAGGGAAAGAGCAGGAGGTAGGCCCCCAGGACTCCGGCGATGGCCCCGCTGGCTCCCACCATGGGAATGGCGGAGCGGGGGCTGATCAGAATCTGGGAGACCGCCGCGACGACGCCGCTGGCGAGATAGAGGAGAAGGAACCGGCCGTGTCCCAATCGGTCCTCGACGTTGTCTGCGAAAATCCAGAGGTAGAGCATATTCGCCGCCAGATGCAGCACCCCACCGTGGAGGAACTGCGAACTCAGCAGCGCGAGGAACAGGCGCGGCCAATCGAGCAGGTCGCTGGGACTGCTCACCATCCAGTGGGTCGGCACAACGCCGAACCGGTAGATGAACGGCTCGAGGGCGGCTCCCTGCCGAAGCTCAAGCATGAATGCGGCCACGTTGAGCGCAAGGAGCGCGCGGGTCACCCAGGCGGTTCGACGAGATGGAATCGTGTCGCGAAGAGGGATCATGGTTGCGCCGACACCGTTGCGGACTTGAGGGCGAGGCGCCCGGACGGTCCAACCCCGCTAGCGGTCGCTTCCCTGTCCGGGGTCAGGCGGGGGGAGGCCCACCAGGCAGAGGCCGGCCGCGTTGGCTTCAGCGATGAGCCGACTCCGCTCGAGCAAGAGCGTCGTCTCTGCCTCGACGGCAAGACAGGACACCTGCGCTTCGCAGAGCGTCTTCAGTGTGTCGAGGCCGATCACGGGAAGATCGAAGCGCCGATCATGGTGCGGAGCCGACGCCTTCACGACGACAAGCCCGCTCCCCGCCAGACGATGGGCCCGACGGATCGCCTCATCGGTGCCCTCAAGCGCTTCCACAGCCACAATGACTCGGCGCTTCACCGCCACCGTTTGCCCAATGTCCAGCGAGGCGAGGGTGCGCGCGGCATGGAACCCGAGACGGATGTCCTCCTCCTCCGCAGCGGTGGGAACTCGATCCGTCAGCACCCCGGCAGGACACAAACTCGTTTTGAGAAACGTTGAGGAGTCCAGGAGGGTAATCCCATCAGCCGCCAGGCGCTTGCCGAGCGCGCCCAAGAGCTCCGGCACGGAAAACTGGCTCGCCTGCTGCAGAATCGCCAGCGCCTCGGCATCAAACGCGCCGTCATCGCCTAAGAGCGCCGCCTTCGTCACCTTCCCCGCCATGATCGCCTGGCTGACCCCGTGGGACTTCAACCACTCGATCAACCGTCCCAACTGCCCAATGGCCAGCTCGTCATACGCGTCCACCGACGGCGCGAGAGCGGCATCGACCCATCCCTGAATGCCGATCGCGACCACCGTCCTTCCCTGGCGCCTCGCTTCCTGGGCCACATGGATCGGAAACCGTCCGGCCCCCGCAATGATTCCAATCGGAGCAGTCATCGAAGCGCACTCAGCAGGCCGATGCACCCCACACGCCGCACGAGGGGCACGCGAAGGGTCGAAGGATCGAGGGATCGTGGCAGCGTCACGCCCTGGCGACTCCGCGCTTTGACTGGCGGATAAAGGCGACGAGGCGCTGAAGCTCCGCGCAGTGAGCCACTTCTTGCGCAACCTGCTCGAGCGCATGCCGCATCGAGAGCTTGGAGTAGAAGAGCACCCGGAAGGCCCGATGCAGCCGCTGCCGAATGTCGTTCGATACCCCGGCCCGCTTCAACCCTTCCGCGTTGAGCCCGAATACGACCGCTGGATAGCCGACGCAGGTCGCATAGGGTGGGATGTCTTGCGTGACACGCGAGCAGCCGCCGACGATCGAGAGGGTGCCGATCCGAACGAACTGATGGATGCCAACCAATCCCCCGATGATCGCGCGATCCTCCACCGTAATGTGCCCGGCCAACGCGGCACTGTTGGCGATGATGACGTGGTTGCCCACGAGACAGTCGTGGGCGACATGGGCATAGGCCATGAAGAAGCAGTCTGAGCCGATGACGGTCTTCCCGCCTCCTCCGGCCGTGCCCGGGTTGAGCGTCACGTACTCGCGTATTTTGTTCCGATCGCCGATGAGCAACGCACTCGCTTCCCCGCGGTATTTCAGATCCTGCGGGATGCTTCCGATGACCGCGCCGGTGAAGATCTCGCATTCTGCGCCGATCGTCGTGTGCCCTTCAATCACGCAGTGCGCGCCAACGCGAGTCCGAGGACCGATGACGACGTGCTGCTCGATCACGGAGTACGGGCCGACCGACACCCCACCCGCCAACTGGGCCTTGGGATGCACGATGGCTGTCGGGTGGATCGTCGTTGCCGCGGATGAAGCGCGGGGTTTTCGCGTTCGGAGCGTCATCTGAGGCATCTCCGCGTTATGGGTTCAGGGAGCGTTGCCGGGGCGAGGTGGCGGATCAATCAGCCAAGGCAAACATCAGCTCTCCCTCACACACCACTTTTCCGTCCACCAGCGCGCGGCCGACGAGCTGCCCGGTCCGAGTCCGCAACTTCCCCAGCTCGACTTCAAGGATCAGGACATCGCCCGGCACGACCGGTTTGCGGAACTTTACGTGATCGACCGCCATGAAATACGCAAACTTCCCGAGGTTTTCGCGCTTGTTCAGCATGATGATGCCCCCGACCTGCGCCATGGCTTCCACCAGCAAGACCCCGGGCATCACGGGACGATCCGGGAAGTGGCCTCGGAAGAAATAGTCATTAATCGTCACGCATTTCATCCCGACAGCCCGCGTCTCGGTCAGCTCGATAATCCGATCCACCAGGAGGAACGGGTAGCGATGCGGCAGGATTTTCTGGATTTGGGTGATGTCGAGCTGGGGCCCCACCATCACCTCGGACGTCGCGGATTGGAGCGCCCCGAGCCGCCACTGCGCCATGGCCTGATCGAGCTTCTTCAATAACTTGACGTTTAAGGGATGCCCGCTTTTGATGGCGACCACGTGGGCGCGCAGGTGCGCGCCCAGCAGGTAGAGATCGCCCAGTAGGTCGAGGATCTTGTGGCGGGCAAATTCATCCTCAAAGCGGAGCGTGTTGTTCATGACCCCGGCCTCACCCAGCACCAGCGTATTCTCGAAGGTGGCGCCCTTGCCGAACCCGACCGCCCGCAAGCTCTCCGCCTCTTCTTTCAAGCAGAACGTCCTGGCGGGGGCGATGGTCCGCTCAAACGAGTCGAGCCCGTCGAGCCTGTAGGAAACAAACTGCGATTTCAGCAGCGGGTGCGCATAGCTGAGCATGTACGAAATGCGCAGCGTCCGATCGGGAAAGACGACGATGGAGGAATCCTGTTCTTCCACAAAAACCGGCTCGCGCAGGGAAAAGTACCGACGAGGCTCAGGCTGCTCAACCGTGCCCGCCGCGTTAAACTGCTGCAGGAACTGAATCGCCGAGCCGTCGAGCCCCGGCATCTCGCTGCTCGTCACCTCCACGTAGGCGTTGTCAATGCCCGCGCCCCAGAGGGAGGCCATGAAGTGCTCAACCGTCTGCACCTCCACTCCATCCTTCGAGAGGGTCGTTCGGCGCACGCTCTTGCCCACATCGACCACTTGCGCGGATTTCACCGGAATGGTGGGACGGTGGGGCAGGTCGGTTCGAATAAACACGATCCCCGCATCAGGAGGAGCGGGGAGGACGCGAACCGACACCGGTTCTCCGGTGTGGATTCCCAGCCCGTTCATGAACACGGCGTTGGCGATGGTCCGTTGCTGTTCGCTCATCTCCTACCTCGTGGGGCTCCACCGGCGCCTGCATCTTGTGGTCAACAGCCTTCGGGGGCGCCTCCCTGCACCCTGAGGCTTACTGGCCACCCTTGTTCTTGAGGCGGTCGTTCAGCAGGTCAAGCACCTCACTCGTCACATCGGAGACCGGCTGCCCATACAGTACGAAGCGCTTGTCCAGGATGAATGCAAAGCTGTTTGATTTCGCGTACTCCGTAACCCCTTTCTGGATATCTTCCAGGATACTCCTGGCGATTTTGTCCCGTTCCCGACGGAGGTCTCTCGCCGCGCCGGTCCGAAACCGTTGCAGTTCATCCGCTTTTTCTTCAACCTCTTTTGACTTCGCCTCGCGGGCCTGGTCGTTGAGCAGCTCGAGGCTCTGGCGCAGCTTGTTGAGCTCGCTCATCCGCCCTTCCAGCTCCGCTTCCTTCTGCTTGCTCTGCTTTTCGAGGGTCGTATCAGAGGCTTTCGTCCGCTCATAGCCGTCAAAGAGCTTCCCAATATCGACATACCCGATCTTCAGGTCTTGCGCATGAACCTGCGGGCTCCACGCTCCGCCCAGCAGCACGCCCCCGATCGCCCAGAGAATCCCCCACCGCATGCCGGGGCCCGAGTCGAAGGGTCGACTGCTGATCGCTGACGGGTGCGTGCTGCCTCCTGCCCTGTGACTGCTAACGGCCTGCATCAGACTCCTCGCATCGTTAGAAAGACCGGCTGACGTTGAAGTGAAACCTCGGGGCGCGCTTCTCTCCTAGATCGAGATGACTGACGGGGTAGCCGATATCGAGCCGGACTGGCCCGATGGGCGTATTGACCCGCAGGCCGACGCCGGTTCCCGCTTTGTACGACTCGCCAAGGTCGCCGACTCGACGCCAGACGTTGCCCACATCCAGGAAGGCCGACCCCTTGAAAATCGCCTTGCCGCGTTCATCCTTCAGGACGGTCATCACCTCTTCGAGCGTGCCGAGAAACGTCGCCTCTCCTCCAATCGGATCGTTCGACGTGGGATCGCGCGGGCCGACCCGTCGCTCACGGAATCCCCGGATCGTCCCGGCCCCTCCCCCGAAGAACCGCTCAAAGATCGGGACCTCGCTGGAATCCCCATAGGCATCGACAATCCCGCCTCGAATGCGCGACTCAAAGACCAAACGGCTCCAATGCGGCAGGTAATAGCTTGCGCCCGCCTGCAGCCGATAGAAGTCCTTATCGGCGCCGAGGACCCCCCCCGCCAGATCCGCCGAGGTAAACACGAAGGCGCCGCGCGTGGGATCGAAGCGATTATCGCGCGTATCAAACGAGAGCGAGATCCCCGATTCGCTGACGGTATTGCGCCCCTCCTCCGCCTTCAAGTCCGAGGAGGCTTCATCGACCACATTGGAGATCGTGGTCCGAAAGAGTTGGTAGCTCAGCGACCCGCTCAGGGAATCGGTGAGCTCCTTCCCCAGACGAATCCCGCCGCCCCGCTGTTCTTCTTCATAGCCCAACCCCAAATCTCGGCTTCGGAGGCGGGTACGATCAAACGCATCGAGACCGAGCGATACCGGATGGCCGAAGATCCACGGCTCGGTAAAGGAGAGATCGAAGTTCCGCCGGACAGACCCCAGTTCCACCCGGAATCGCAGGTCTTCTCCGGCTCCGGTAAACTGGGGGAAATTCTTCCAGTCGAAGTTCCGTTGCTCCAACTCCACCAAGCCGACCAGCCGGTCAATGGAAGAAAATCCGCCTCCGAAGCTGAAGCTGCCGGTCTTGGCTTCCTTTACCTTGACGACCAAGTCCTCCCGATCCGACGCGACCGTTGGCTCCGTCTCGACGTTCACTTCCTCAAAGTACCCCAGGTTGTAGAGCCGCTCCACGGATTTTCGGATGCGCTCGCCGTTAAAGACATCGCCGGGATAGATCCGGAGCTCCCGACGGACCACGGCGTCTCGTGTCCTGAGGTTGCCTTGCACCTCCACCCGATCCACGTAGACCAGCTCGTGCTCAGCCAGGTGATAGGTCAGATTGACCCGCTTCGTCGCCTGGTCGAGTTGCGGATCAGCGGTCACCTCGGTGTGGATATAGCCGCGGTCCCCGTAGTATTGCTTGAGGAGCCGCAGATCCTCCTGTAGCGAGTCGGTGCTGTAGACCGCCCCGGGCTTGAGCGTCACCAACCGCCGCAGCTCCCGCTCAGGAAACAGCAACGCCCCTTCCAGCTTGACCGCTCCGATTCGATGCTGCAACCCTTCGCGGAGCGTCAGATGCACGTACAGGCCCCGGCCGGCTGGATCCCGATACGTCGCCTCGCTCACGTCAATATCTTGGTAACCCTGCCGACGGTAGAACGCCCGGATGCGCTCCAGATCCTCCTCCAGCACTTGTTCCTCATACACCCCCGAACGAAACCAGCCCCGCGCTTTCGTCTTGAGCAACGACCGGACGCGCCGATCCGAAAACGCTTGGTTGCCCTCGACCAGCACCTGGGTGATGCGCATGCGCGGCCCCTCATCAATCAGGAGGGAAAGCGTCGCGGTGTTCGCCGCCTCATCGGCTTGCACGCGCGAGGTGATCTCGCACTGCGAGAACCCCTTGCGGGCGTATTCCGCTTTGACCAGATCGACGCCCTGCCGGAGCCTGCGGGGATCGTAGAGCTCGCCGTGCTTCATCCCAAACAGCTCAAGCACCCGGGATGGTTGTAGGAACCGGTTGCCCTCCACATGAATCGACTCGACGGCGGGTTTCTCCTTCACGACGAAGACCACCGCGACCCCTTCAGGCTCGGACGATGTGTCCACGTCCACATGGACATCGGTGAAGTAGCCCAACGCAAAGAGCCGGCGAATGTCTTCGCTCACCACCGCATCTTGGTAGAGTCCGCCCGGCTTGGTTTGCACTTTCGCGAGAATCGTCTCCTTCGCAATGGTCTTGGTTCCGCTGACGCCAACCGCCACGACCCGCATGCCTTCATGCGCTTGAGCCGCCTGAAGCGCGGGGACCTGCAGGAGCAAATCCGCCAGGAGGCCGGCTGCAATGAGCGGTCCGTGCCGCCTGCGGCGGGCCCCCACAGATGGGGGGATCATGCCTGCGCCAGCGTTTCGAAGCGCGTGTACTCGCTGAGAAACACCAGTTTCACCGTCCCCGTCGGGCCATTGCGCTGCTTGGCGATGATGACCTCGGCGATTCCCTTGTTCTCCTCGCTGGGATTGTAGTAGTCCTCTCGGAACAACATGAGGACGACATCGGCATCCTGTTCGATCGCGCCGGACTCCCGGAGATCCGAGAGCCTCGGCCGGAATGACTCCCGCCGCTCCGGAGCCCTCGAGAGCTGGCTGACGGCGATGATCGGGACGGTCAGCTCCCGCGCCAGCGCCTTGAGGCCTCGAGAGATGACGGAGATTTCCTGCTGGCGGTTCTCGGCATACGACGATTCTTCCATCAATTGCAGGTAGTCCAAGATGACCAGGCCGATGTTGTGCCGGCTCTTCAACCGTCGAGCTTTGGCGCGCAGTTCCAGAATCGAAATGCCCGGAGAATCATCGACATAAATCGGCGCCTCGGACAGCTTGCCGGCCGCCTTAGTGAGGTTCGGCCAATCGCTGGTCGAGAGCATGCCGGAGCGCACATTGTGGGCGTTGATCCGGGCGTGGGAACAGAGCATGCGCTGCACCAGGTTCTCTTTGGACATCTCGAGGCTGAAAAGAGCCACGCCCGCTTTCTGGACCAGCGCGATATGCTCGGCGACGCACAGGGCGAAACTGCTCTTGCCCATCGCCGGACGTCCCGCGACGACGATCAGATCCGCCGGCTGCAGCCCCGCCAACTGCTGATCGAGTTCGATGAAGCCCGTCGGCATGCCGGTGATCATGCCTTTGCGCTGGTAGAGCGTGTCGATCATCTCGATGGAGCTCTTGATGATGTCTTTCATCGCGACCGCGTCGCGCTTGAGCTTCTTCGAGGCAATGTCAAAGATCAGCGCTTCGGCCTTATCGAGCAAGTGGTCCGGATCCATGGACTCTGCATAGGATTCGGTGGCGATATGCGTGGACACCCGGATCAGCTCGCGCAGAATCGCCTTCTGTTTGACAATGCAGCAGTAGTGCTCGGCGTTGGCGGCTGTGGGCACGATGCTGGTCAGCATCGCGAGGTAGCTGGGGCCGCCGATCTCATCCAGCGCGTTGCGCTTTTTGAGTTCGTCGGTCACGGTGACCAGATCGACCGGCACGTTGGCTTTGTAGAGGGCCAGCAGCGCGGCGAAGATTTTCCGGTGGGGATCGTTGTAGAAGGTCGATTCCTCGAGGAGTTCGGCGGCTTGCACAACCGCCTCTTCCTCAAGGAGCATGGCGCCCAAGACCGCTTGCTCCGCCTCGATATTCTGCGGGGGTACGCGCTCGAGGGTGGTCACTTCCGGTAGAGCCATGCGCATCACGGCGTTCGTGCTGCGGCGCTTCTGCACCGCCTCGGCTCCCCGAGGACCGATCCGGCAGCGCGGTCCGATGCCATCACGCCTACGCCTTGCCGACCCACAGCTTCAACGTCGCCGTCACCTGCGGGTGCACCTGGACGGGGATCTCGTAGATGCCCAACGCCTTGATCGGCTGCTCCAAGCGAATGGCGTGCTTCTCGACTTCAAACCCCTCGCGGGTCAGCGCCTCCATGATATCGTGGACGGTCACAGAACCGAAGGGCTTGCCATCCTCCCCGAGCGCCAGCTTCAGCGTGAGCGAGCGGCTTTCGAGCTTCCGTTTGAACGCTTCCGCCTCAGCATGAATCCGCTGGACCTTCTGAAGCCGATGGCGAGTCGCCACCTCAAGGGCATTCAGCTGCTGCGGGGTCGCCGGCGCCGCCAGGCCGGCGGGCATGAGGTAGTTCCTCGCAAACCCCGGCTTCACATGCACCACGGTTCCAGCCGAGCCCAACTTCTCCACATCTTTCAGCAGGACGACGTCCATGGAATGGCTCCCTCGCGTTCGCGCGTAATCGCGTTGGCGCGTTGACAACTCCTGAGCCCGCCCACGCGTCCACTCGCCAACGCGCAACCGGTTGTTACACGGGCGCGTACGGCAGCAGCGCCATGAAT
>JACPXS010000064.1 GCA_016196415.1 Candidatus Omnitrophota bacterium | reverse complement strand
TTTTCACTTCAGGTTCAACGGGTGAACCGAAAGGTGTGATGATTTCGCATCACGGCTACCGGGCATACCGGGAATGGGCGCGGAGCTATTTTTCGGTTCCGAAGGGCCCGCATGCCTTGTTGATCACCGCCGAATTGACGTTCGATATCACGATGGGGGACCTGGCGTTTGCCCTGGCGCACGATGTCCAGATCCACGTGTCGCCGGACCCGCGGAATATCATGTGGCACGCCAAGCTCATCCGGGATCGCCGCATTGACATGTTCTATTCGGTGCCGTCCACCATCCGCCGTCTCTACGCGTGGGCAAAGGATCGCGCAGATGTGGATCTGCGCCGCCTCCGCTGGGTGGTCTCCGGCGGAGAAGCCTTCTCACCGGATCTCATCGACCTGGTGCGGTCGCTCTCGCCGATGGCGGAGTTTCATAACGTCTACGGGCCGACGGAGGTGACGATCAACTGCATGGCGACGCGCGTGGATCATCTCCGCGAGCGCATCGCCGCGTCTGGCAACTTGGTGCCGATTGGCCTGCCGTTTCCGCACCTCAAGACGTTGCTGTACGACGCCACCACCGGCCGTCCTGCAGAGACGATGGGCGAGCTGCTGGTGGCCGGCGCGCAGTGTATGGACGGCTACTACGGAGATCCAGAGCGCACCACCGCCGCCTTTCTCGAGGTGGACGGGGTGCGGTACTACCGGACCGGCGATCTGGTCCGCCGGGATCCCGATGGCTACCATGTCGTGCTTGGGAGAATCGACGACCTGGTCAAAGTCAAAGGCTACCGGATCAACCCGCTAGAGATCGACCATGTCTTGGCTGGCGATGCGCGGGTCAAGGAGGTCAAGACGGTAGTGTTTCGAGAAGGGGAAAGCCCGCAGCCGGTCGTGAGCTTCGTGGTACCGGTGCCGGCCCAGCGCGGGGTGGGGCTGAGCGACCTGTTGATTGAGCGGTGTCGGGCGCGCTTACCCGAGTACATGGTGCCCCAGGCGATCGTGGAGCTTGACCAGCTGCCCTGCGGCAGCTCAGGAAAGTACGATGCCAACCATCTGAAACGGATCTGGCTGGAACAACAGGTGACCCATGCCACAGTCTCTCCAAGCTAAGCAGCCGCGTGCCGCGCGTGCCGGGGCCGCAGAGCCCGATGACACGTACCTCTATATGGGGCGGACGTTCCGCATTCGGGAGACGAGAGCGTCTGATGTGCCGGTCTGGTACAAGTGGTTCAACGACCCGGAGATTACGCGTCAGCTCATCCACGGTATCATTCCGAACACCTTGGAGCGCCAGGAGCAGTTTCGCCTTGCTCACTTGGATGGGTCGAGCAAAATTCTCTTCTCCATCATTGCCCGAGAGGAGCCTCGGCTGATTGGTACCTGCTCGATCAACATCCATGGTCATTGGTCGAATGGGCATGCGGAGATCAGTTTAGTGATCGGCGATACGCGCTACCACAAGGGACCGCTGTACCTTGAAGTGACGATGTGGCAGCTTGACCACGCCTTTCTGATGCTGAACATGCACTCGGTCTTTGCCGCAACCAGCGCCGAGAACGCAGCCGTCAGAGCCACGCTGGAGCGGCTCGGATTCCGAGAGGCCGGCGTTCTGCGCGAGGGGCGCTACCGAAACGGGAAGTACCTCAGCAGTGTGCTGTATGACCTCCTGAAGGACGAATGGCTGGCCCGCCGGCGGGCATTTCAGGCGGACGGTCAGGAGACCAAATGACCGCGCCGATGTTCTACTCCTGGGAGCCGCGGGTGACCTGGAGAGACCTGGGGGTCGCGGAGGGCGCCACGTGGGACACGCTGGATCGCTGCGCCTCCGAGCTGCTGGGTGCTCCCGCGGTCGCGATTCCCTCCGTTCGGGTCGGCCTCTGCTGGATGTTGGAGTATCTGGGACTGCGGCGGCACGCTGACGATGTCCTCGTGCCAAATTTTCTAGGGCGGTGTATTTTGAACCAGCTCAATCGTCAGGCGATGCCTGTGCGCTCCATGACGGATAAGACGCGACTGGTCATCGTGGTGCATCAATTCGGTTTTGCGCAACGTCTTGCAGCCATCCAAGCCGAGTGCGGCGCGCGCGCTGTGCCGTACATCGAGGATAGCCCGTATGGGCTAAGCCATGATGAGCGAGTAGGGGAGGGATCGTTGGCCCGGTTCATTGGGTTCTCGAAGATCCTGCCGGTCTTGAAGGGCGGAGCGGTTCTCTCTGAGGATCTTGAGCTCAGGGTCTTCATTCGAGCTAAGCGACTCGAAGCGAATCTCTGGTCCTGGCCACTGCTCGTCATGCTGGCGTGGCTTCGGCATCGCCGGTTCGCCAGCTCCTATGCCTTGCTGGGCGATGTGGCCTCTGAACTCTATGTCCAATCGGGGAGTGATAATGCGTGGCTCCGAGGCCAGATGCTCCGTGTCCTCCGTGGGATCAATGAGTATGAGCGAATCGCCTGCGAACGGCTCTCGTTGATCGAGCGATCACTGAAGGGTCGAGCTTGGCTGCCTGATTGTAGGAGGCTCGCGTACGTCGTGCCGGTTCCCGCCAATGAGTCAGACGAGGAGGAGATGGCGCGTGTCTTCGAGTGGCACCATTGCGACTGCACGCGGTACCATTTTGACATCAATCGTAACCTCTTCAACCCCGAGTACCGGCGCGTCTTTTTGATTCCGCTCAATCCGTGGATTCCGGCGGCTGTTTTTGAGGCGTTAGTCCATGAGCTCGCTCGCGTCTGTCGCGGGAGGCTTCAAGAACACATGTCGATGAAACCTGTTCTAGCGGCAGAATGTCGAAAATCTTGATCACCGGTTCATCCGGGCTACTGGGCGCACACCTCATGGCGGCCTTCTCCCAACGGCATGAGGTTGTGGGGATCGACCGGCATCCGTGGTGGGGAGACCGGTCGCTCAAGACCATCGTCGAGGACCTTGCGTCGGCGACCGCGTGGCGGCATATTCGCGACGTCGCCCCGGATATCTTGGTCCATTGTGCAGCGCTGGTGAATGTCGATGCGTGCGAGCAGGATCCGGCGCTTGCGTACGCGCTCAACGCGCAGCTCACCAAGGCCCTCGTCCGCGCAGTGCCGGCCGGCTGCCTGGTGGTCTACATCTCGACGGACGGGGTGTTCAAAGGCGATGCGCCGAACGCGACCGAGACGGATTTGCCGTGCCCGCGCACCATCTATGCCAGATCAAAGCTTCAGGGAGAATGGGAAGTCGCGCTGGGGACCGACAACCATCTCATTGTGCGGACCAACTTCTACGGTTGGTCATCGGGACGAAAACAGACAGCCGCCGAGTGGCTGCACGAGTCATTGGCATCGGGGGCCCCGATCGTTCTCTTCGACGATTTCTATTTTTCACCCATTTACGTGGTGGACCTGGTGCAGCGGCTGGTGGCGCTGCTGGAGAGCCGACACCGCGGTCTGCTGCACCTCTGCGGCGCCGACCGCGTTTCGAAGTACGCCTTCGGCGGCATGATGGCCAAGGCGGCCGGGTTCTCGATGGCCAACGTGCAGCGGGGCTCGCTCGAAGAAGCCCGGTTGCCTGCACCGCGACCGAAGGATATGTCGCTGGACAGCAGCGAATTTCATCGACTCACCGGCATGGACTTGCCGGGGTGCCTGGAGGGGTTGCAGCGATTTCTTGAGGACCGGGACCGGCCCCTCAGCGCGCGCCTTGGGTCACGCAGGGAACCACTGGTGGTGTCGCCATGAGCCAGCCGTTGACGGTGTTGATGGCGGTTCATAACGGCGAGCCGCACCTACAGACTGCGATGGAGAGCATCCTGTCCCAAAGCTACCGAGACTTTCGCTTTCTGATCGTTGACGACGCCTCAACCGATCGGACACGCGAGATCATCCGCGCGTATGACGATTCGCGCATTGAGCTGGTCGCACTTCCGCGCAACATCGGGCAGACGGCGGCCCTGAACCTCGGACTGCGCCAGGCCTCAACGCCCTGGATTGCCCGCATGGATGCGGATGATTATTCGGCGCCGACCCGGTTGGCGGAGCAGATGGAGGCGCTGGCTGAACATCCCGATGTGCGCTGTCTAGGAACGTTCGTCTGGGAGTTCCGGGATGACCCGGCGGTCATCGACGTGGTCAAGTCGCGTCCGGTCACACATGAGGGGATCAGGCGGGCGGCGCTGTGCGGCTCCGGAATGATTCATGGCAGTATCGTGATCAGCCGAGACGCCCTGCTCGATGTGGGGGCGTTTGACGAACGCTACCGCTACGCGTCTGACCGGGACATGTTTCTCCGGTTCCTTGAGCGGTACCGCGCCATGAACCTGCCGCGGCCGCTGTTCGGCATCCGCCGGCATCCAAGCCAGGATTCCTTTTCGCTGCGCGCCGCCGAGGAGTATTTGGACGTCTGCCAGCGGCTGGTGGCGGCTGATCGGCAATATTCTCCAGTGGAGCGGGCCGTCCTTCGTGAAAGCCTCGCCTTTTGCTACCTCTTCCAAGCCCGGTGTCTCCGGACGAACGGTCGGTACGCCGAGTGGTGGAAGAATCTGGTGCGTGCGGCCGGCATTTCTCCGAGTCTGTGCGTGCGGAATATCGGGGGGACCATCGGCGCCTACCTGCTACCGAAGCGCCGATACATGACCCTTCGGGTGGATGCTACATCCTGAGATGCGACGCGACGTAGGCGCATTATTCCGTGTCATGCAGCATGTCTTGTCGAGCAGCGTGGTGAGCCGTTGCCTGCTGAAAGACGCGGTGGTGGTGTTTCTGTACCATGAGGTGTCAGATCAGCCCAGCGCCTTCAACCGCCTGTTTGATTTGAATGTCAGGCCCGCGATCTTTGCCAAACAGCTCGACCTCATCCGCGGGGCATTCCACGTGATCGATCCGAGGCAGCTGCTCAGCGGGGATTACCGCACCCCGGCGGCGTTGGTCACGTTTGATGACGGTAATTTGAGCTATTTCCGGAATGCGCTGCCGATGCTGAAGGAGAAGCGGATCCCCTCTGTGGCGTTCCTCAATATGGGACCAATTCGAGGAGCGGTGTGTTGGTCCGGCTTAGTCACCTACCTACAACACTGTGAACCAGGGTTCTACGAGACCAGGAGCCGCCGGCCAACTGGAAACGATTTCTGCCGGTTCACCGAGGAGGAGGTTGCTCGATACCTCGAGTCGGTCGACGCGGAGGCGCTCTTCGAACGGGTCCGGGCCTTCCGAGGCCCCGTCGCGAGCGAGGAGGATCTCGACGCGGCGGATGATGAGCCGCTGGTGTCGTTCGGCAACCATCTCTATAACCACTACAACGCGACCTTGCTCTCAGATCGTTTGGAGGCGGAGTACTGGAACAACCAGCGCTTACTAGATCAGCGCTCTCGCGGCATGCGGCTGTGGAGTTATCCATTTAGTTGTTCCAGCGAGGCGACGACGCGATGGCTGTTAGCGGAGGGCACCCGGGCCATCTTCACGGGCGCAGGGGGGCTGAACGTGCGTGGACATGGTCCCATCTTTCATCGAATCGAATTGCCTGAGACGGTGGTCACTGAGCGCGAGATGATGCTGCGGATCGTGAAGGACGGCGTTTCGGCCGCGTGGCGGAGGGTTCGATGACCTGCACGCTGTCCTCCATGGAGCGATTGGTGGAGGCGCTGAATGCAGTGAAGCGGCAGTGTCCCGACGTCGCCGTCGAGTCGATGCTCTGGATGCATGTCAAGCACCCGATTCACCCCGCGCAAGAAGCCTTGTTGAAGCAGGTCGACGCGATGGCGACCAATGGCGAGAAGCCAGACGGCCAGCCGGTGAATGGAGGATGGCGAGATCTCGCCGTGCTTCTGGGGCGCGCGTGCCTCTGCGTGGGCTATGCCATTCATTTGACCGCACGGCTGGCCCGATTGCGGTGGCGTCTTCGACATAGCATCAGATCGTTGCGTCGACAATCGTTCGACTTGGTGGCGAAAAGCTGGTGTTTTGAGGCCGGGTTGTTGACCAACGGGCGGGACTTTTACTATGGCGATCTGCAACAGCGGCTCGCCGACCGGGGCCTTCGCATGCTGATCCTCACGGGGCATCCCACGGAATCGTGGCGCGCTATGCCGGCCGCCAAGGCATCTGCCGTCTCCCCCCATCAGTTGCCGGAGTTCTGCCTCATCCCGTATGCGGCGCCGTTATGGATGGCCTGGCACCAGTGGTGGACGGCCCTTCGACTGTGGCGGATGGCGCGGCACACAGACGATCCGATCATCAGATGGGTCGTCCTGCGAGCCTCGCAGGACAGCCTGTCCAGCGCCATCACGCCGATCGGGGTCTACGACTGGATCGGCCGATCCATCGGCAGGATCTGGCATCCGAAAGCATTTGTCACCTTGTACGAAGGGTACGCGTGGGAACAATGCCTCTGGCGGGGTCTCAGGGCGGTGGATCCGGCGTGCAGAACGGTTGGCTACCAGCATTCCGTCCTCCTGCGTCATAATCTTGCGCTACTCCAGCCGCAGCAGAACGGGGAAGGCCGTATCAGGCCGGAAGTGGTGATGTGCTTGGGGCCTCGAACCCAATCCATGCTGCGCGCGAGTCACCAGCGTTCGGAGCTGTTCCCCTTCGGAACCTTCCGGCGTCCCCCCCAAGCCCAGACGCTTCGCGCGCCGTGCCCTGGCAAGCGAACCGTATTGGTGCTGCCTGAAGGATTCCTTGAAGAAATGACGCTCTTGTTCAACACGGCGATGCAGGTGGCTCGATCGACGCCACACTACCGGTTCATCCTCCGTTGTCACCCGGTGCTGCCGTTTCACAAGGTGCAGCCGCTGTTGGAGTGCGACCCACTCATGCTGCCGAATGTGATCGTGTCCACTCAGCCTGTGATTGAACGCGATTTTGAGCAAGCCTCCGTCATTCTGTATCGCGGATCATCCGCCGTGCTCTACGCCGTGCTGCATGGACTCAAACCGATTTACCTCGACGCCGCACGCCACCATGAGGTGGATCCGCTCTTTGAATTACGGGACTGGCCCGAGCGGGCCTCGTCGGTGCATGAGTTGAACGAGATCCTTCAACGCTACGGAGAGGCCGATCCCGACCATGCCGCCGCCGTGTGGAGACCGGCTGCGGAGTACGTGGACTCCTACACCGTTGCGGTGGATGGTTCGTCCATCGACCGGTTGCTCTCCACCATTGGCGTCACAGCCAGCGTGATGGCGGCAGGATGAACTGCCTCATTTTCGGCTACGGCTACATGGGGAAGCTCCGCGCTCAGGTGTTGCGACAGCACCCGGGGGTGCGCACGATCACCATCGTCGATCCGGCGTTGGCGACCGCTCCCGCCGGGCTCGAGGCGCGTGTGCTGCCCGCAAGTGCCCCCGTGCCCTGGGATGAGTTCGACGCCGCGTTCATCTGCACGCCCAACAACGTGACCGCAGACCTGTGCGTCGAGGCGCTGCGGCGCTGCGGTCGGGTGTTCTGCGAGAAGCCACCGGGACGTCACTGGGAGGACTTCTGCCGCATCCAGGATGCAGCCGGCAGTGTCGCCGGTGCAACGCTCGTCTTTGGCTTTAACCATCGGCTGCACCCCTCCATCGAGGCGGCGAAGGCGCTCATCGGGGAGGGAGGGCTCGGCGACATTCTCTACATCAAAGGCACGTACGGCAAGTCTGGTGGGGTGCGCTACCGGGAGAACTGGCGCAACAAGCGGGAGATCTCCGGCGGGGGCATTCTCCTCGACCAGGGGATCCACATGTTGGATCTGCTCCACCTCTTCCTTGGGGAGCTCACGGTCGTTGACGCGGTGCTCGCCGACTCCTTCTGGGGCTGCGGGGTGGAGGACAATGCGTTCGTCCTGCTGCGCTCGGAACGGGGCGTGCCGGCGTTTCTGCACTCTTCGGCGACGCTGTGGAAGCACACGTTCCGGATCGAGATCGGCTGCCGCGATGGCTACGTCGTGGCGACGGGGCTGCTGACGAAGAGCGGCAGCTACGGCCGCGAGCAGCTCGTCATCGGCCGGCGCCAGTTTGAGGATCAGGCGCTCGCGCTGGGCAACCCGCGCGAGGAGATCATCCACTTTGACCGCGACGAATCGTGGGAACGTGAGGTGTACGAGTTTCTCGCTGCGGCGAAGGAGGGCCGTCCGGCGGCGCATGGCACGCTGGAGGACGCGCGTCGCGTCATGCAGGTCATCCGCGACGTCTATGCGCTCGAGGAACGTCGGCTGACACTACGGAGCGCTCGATGAGGATCGTGCAGACGCAAGAACGCTTCCCCCTGTCCTCGGTCAAGCCGCTGGACGGGTTGGTCAAGTATCGGCAGCAGTGCCTGACGGCGACCCGCGACGCCTTGGCGGGAGGAGCGACGATCCGCCGGACGCGCTCGCTCGTGAGCGGGCGCGCCCTGGAGTCCGCCGGCGCGGTGGAGGGCCTCGCCTACGGCCGCTGCCCGGAAACGGGAAGCGTGTTTCTGGTCGAGCTGCCCCCGCCCGAGGGGTGGAAGCGCCTGCTGGCTGATGTCAGCGCGCTGCGCCGCTCGCGCGAGACGTTCCACTTCGAGCTGGCTCAATCACGCACCGACAACGTCTACGCCCCGAAGCTCGAGTGGATCCGCGAGACGCTGCGCCTGCAGGGGTTGCGCCAGGCGCGGGCGCTCGAGGTGCTCACCGCACCCGGCAGTTTCACCGAGTTGCTCAAGGACAGCGGGATGTTCACGGAGGTGCTCACGGCCGATGAGATGGAGCTTGCGCATGGGCTGGCGGCGCCGGGGCAACAGGACACCGTCCAGGCGGTCGTCCTGCTTGAGTCGCTCGACCGGGTGGATGATCCGACGGCGTTGCTGCAAGGCGTGGCCGGGCGTCTTGAGGAAGGTGGACTGCTCTTCGTCACGGCGCTGGTCTCATCCGGATTTGACATGTCGGTGTTAGGGTTGAGGAATCTCTACCTGTACCCGCCGGATCGCGCCAACTGCTTCAGCCTCCAGGGGCTCTCGAAGCTGCTTTCACAAGAGGGCTTCACGCTCCTGGAAGTCAGCACGCCTGGTGTCCTGGACGTGGAAATCGTCCGGGCCCATCTCCAGCGGGACCCGACGCTGCCCCTCTCGGCGTTTGAGCGGCAGCTCGTTGAGGCGAATGACGACATGCAGGCGGCGTTTCAGGCATTTCTGCAACAATGGGGCTTGAGCTCATTCACGCGTATCGTTGCGAGGAGAGGGACGGTGATGGCATGAGCGCATTTCTGCGCCAGTATGTTGAGGAAGCCGCTGCCGTCGCGCAGCGGATCGACATCGATGTGGTGGATGCGATGGTTGAGCGGCTCGTGCGGCTTCGGGCCGAGGGCGGGCGCTTGTTCCTCTGCGGCGTGGGCGGGAGTGCCGGCAACTGCAGCCACGCGGTCAACGACTTCCGAAAGCTTGCGGGTCTTGATGCCTCAAGCCCAGTCGACAATGTCTCGGAGCTGACCGCTCGCACCAACGACGAAGGGTGGGAGACTGTGTTTGCCGCGTGGCTCAAGGTCAGCCGCGCCAATGCCAAGGATGTTCTGCTGGTCTTCTCTGTCGGCGGGGGAAGCCGCGAGCGCAACATCAGCGCCAACCTTGTTGCGGCGATCGATGAAGCCAAACTACGGGGCATGGATGTGCTCGGCATCGTCGGCCGCGACGGCGGCTACACGAAGCAGCGCGGGGATTTGGTGTTGGTGATTCCGACGGTGAATCCCAGCAATGTGACGCCGCACACCGAGGCATTCCAGGCGGTGGTCTGGCACGGCCTCGTGACCGATCCACGGCTGATGGTTCAGGGCAACAAGTGGGAGACGACGGTTGCGCAGTCGGCGTCGCCTCGGGCGAGACGCCGGCGCGCGGCCGCGTCGGTGGCGAGGTGATGGCGAACGCCCCGAACCCGATCGCGCTCAGCCGCGTTCGGATTCCGCACGTGGAGGAATACTACGACCAGCTCGCCTACGAACTGGACCCGGTCGGGGTGTACCGCCTGTGCCAGAACCAGCGGCTGCCGCACGTGACGATCAATGAAGAGGGGTATCGTGGCAAGCGGTTTTCCGGAAACGAAACCATCATCCTGCTGGGCGATTCGGTGACCTTTGGCATCGGCGCATCGAATGACGAAGCGGTCTTGGCCCGATTTCTCGAGGCGGCCAGCGGCGAACCGGTCGCCGACGCCTCGGTGCGGGCGTATCGCGTGTTCCAGCAGTATGCGCAACTGCCGCGCTTGTTGGAGCGATTGCCGCGCACTCGGCGCGTCCTGCTGTGGTGCGGGTTTGCGGACCTCAGCTACTGGGTGATGACTGGTGGCTGTGTGGAGGGCGCTTTTCAACTCGAGTGGAAGTACCGGGCCAACGCGGCCGGTGCGAGGGCCGCAGCATCTGGATGGCGGCGGCGGTTGCGTACGCCGCAGCTGTGCGAGCGAATCCAACGCGTGCTCGTCGGTCGGCCGACGAAGGTCGCGGCCCGGGAGACCGCTTCCTTGGAAGCGCTCGTGGCGCATGTGGCGACGTACGTGATCGGCATACGGGACGTGTGTGCGGCACGAGGCATCGCGATCACCACGGTGTTGCAGCCCTTTATCCGGCAGCGTCCGACCGACGCGGAGCTACGGCGCATCATCGACCTGTGTGATCAGAAGACGCTGGAGAAATGCGGCCAGGGCTGGTACGTCTTGGCGCCGCAGTTTGTCGAACGGTTCCAGCGTGCGCTGACGGAGCGCGGATTGCTCGACCTGATCGATTGCCAAGCGTTTGTGAGCGAGGCCGATTTTTTCGACCAGGCGCATCTGCGTGAAGCAGCCTTGCAGCGCATCGCAGCCCGCCTCGTTGAGCGGCATCCCGGTCGCGTATCCCACGCCGGCACGGCGGTGATGGCAGGAGCTGTGAGCAGATGAGACCGGGGACGATGAGCGCCGCCCCGCACGCGGCTGAGGCAGGGCAGTGGTATGACGATTGGCAGCACCCGGTGCATGCCCAGGCGTTCGATAGCCGCTCATCGCTGAGCCGGACGCGCCTGATCCAGCACTACGAGTCGTTCAACGATGTCCGGATGCTCAATGGGCGGCTGGACCCGTCCCGGACCATGGCACTCGTGGAGGTTGGGTGCGCGACGGCAGAATTCTTCCGGTACCTCAGCATGCGCCATCCGCAGGTGCGGTATTACGGCCTTGATGTCTCAGAGACCGCGATCGCCCGAGCGAAAGCGAAGTATCCCAAGGCACGGGTCTTTACGTGCCATCCGCATGATGAGCTGGCGACGTTGTGTACCACAACCCTTGGGCTTGCCGCTGCGCCGGAGATCGTCTACGCGAAAGATGTCATGCACCATCAGACCGATCCGCTCGGGTTCGTCTCGCGACTGTTGCGTGCGGCCTCGGAAGCCGTCATCCTACGGACCCGGACGCGGGATGTGGGGGCTACGGTGACGGATCCTGAGCAGTCCTGCCAATATCACTACGACGGCTGGATGCCCTACATTATCGTCAATCTGTACGAGCTGGTGGAGTATCTCCAGCAGCAGGCCCCCGCATCCGAGGTCCTGGTGTACCGGCATCATATGGTGCTGGGAGGCAGGGAAAATCGGTTTTTGCCGAAAGCGTGTTACCTGCCGGCGACCGGAACAGCCGAGACCGCGATCGGGATTTTCCGGCGAACGGCGCATCCCGGCCGGGTCCAGGTGGTAGACCAGCGCGACATGCCGTTCGCCTCGCCGTGGCGGCAACGTCTGAAGCGGTCGCTTCTACGGCTCATCCCATGACGACCACCAGGGTACCGGCCACAGCACCAAAATTCGCC
>JACPXS010000060.1 GCA_016196415.1 Candidatus Omnitrophota bacterium | reverse complement strand
CCCCCGCAGCCTGCGGTATGGACGGGGCTGCGCCGCGTGCAAGGGGACCGGGTTCAAGGGGCGCACCGCGATCTACGAGTTCCTCTTGATGACGGACCCCATCCAGCCGTTGGCGCTCAGGCGGGCTTCCTCTCATGAGATCGCCCAGGCGGCTCAGCAATTTGGGAAGATGCGGACCTTGCGGCAAGACGGGTGGCTGAAGATCAACCGCGGGCTCACCACGCCGCAAGAAGTGCTCCGCGTCACCTGAATGCGGATTGCGGAATTCGGAATGCGGGATTTGGTCTCATTCCGCATTCGCCATTCCGCATTCCGCATTTGAGTGTTATACTCGTCTACGGAATGCCTCGGTTCGCGTATCGAGCCAAAGATCGCGCCTTGCATGCGCTCGAAGGGACGATTGAGGCGGAAAACGAAGCGGCGGCCCTCGGCCGGCTCGGTCGCGAAGGCGTGTTTCCGATTTCGATCACGGAGTTCAATGTCCCTCCCACGTCTCCCCTCTGGGGTTCCCGCCGCATCTCACCGCGCACCCTGGCCTACACGACCCATCAGCTGGCGGACTTGTTGAGCGGCGGGTTGCCGCTCTTGAGCGCCCTCGCCTTGTTGGCCAAGCAGACCGAGCAGGCCGGGCTGCGGCGCGTCATTGAGTCGTTGGCCAACGCCGTGCGCGACGGCCGCTCGTTGAGCGAGGCGCTTGGGGCCCATCCCGAGGCGTTTCCTCCCCTCTACCGCAGCATGGTCAAAGCGGGGGAAATCGGGGGCGGGTTGGAGCAGGCGTTGAACCGGCTTGCGGAGTTGGGGGAGCATGACGCTGAGCTGAGGAGCCGCGTCAGCAGCGCGTCCGCCTATCCGATGTTCATCCTCGGCATCGCCGTGGCGATGACCGTGTTCTTGATGGCGTACGTCATCCCCAAGCTCTCGATCGTGTTTATCGAAACAGGCCAGCTGCTGCCGCTGCCGACGCGCATCCTCCTGGCCCTCAGCGCCTTCTTCACGCGGTGGTGGTGGACGCTCGGTGTGAGCGGGCTGCTGCTTGGGCTGATGATGCGCCGGTGGCACGCAAGTCCCACCGGACGCGCAGCGATGGATGCGGCCGTGCTCCGCATTCCCGCCGTGGGCGCGCTGCTGCGCCGCATGGAGATGGCGCGATTCGCCAGAACCCTGGGCGTCATGATCGGGCAGGGCGTGCCCATCCTGCAGGCCCTGGACGTCGTCGTCAGTCATCGCGCGAATGCGACCTTGCAGAGGGCGATCGACCGCGTCCGCGACGCCGTCCGCGACGGGTCGAGCCTGGCGACGGCGCTGGCCGCGACCGGGCAATTTCCGGCTTTTGTCACGAACATGGTCGCTGTCGGAGAGGAGTCGGGGACGGTGGACGGTTCGCTGCTGAAGGTGGCGGGAGCCTATGAGCGCGACGTGGATCGGACAATGCGGACGCTCACGACCATCTTGGAGCCCGTGTTGCTCCTTGTGGTAGGAGGGATCGTCATGGTGATCGTGTTGGCCATGTTGTTGCCGATTTTCCAGATTGGGTTGGTGGTGCAATGAAGCGCCCCGCGCCGCGCCGAGTGCCCCGCGGAGTGCGCAGGGCCGCATCGAAGGCCCAGGGGCCTCGGCGTGCCTTTACCCTCGTGGAGCTCATGCTGGTGGTGATCATCATCGGCGTGCTGGCGGCGATGGTCGTGCCGAGACTTGCCGGCCGCACCGAGCAAGCGAAAACCGCGCGCGCGAAATCCGACCTGGCGTCGATCGGCTTGGCACTCGATCTGTATGAGCTCGATGCCGGCCAGTACCCGGAGACGCTGGAAGAACTCGTCTCGAAGGATCCCCCGTCGCACTTGAGTGACGAGGCGCGGGCGAAGTGGAACGGGCCGTATCTCAAGAAAGGGTTGCCGAAGGATCCGTGGGGGCGTCCCTACGAGTACAAAAGCGCGTCGCAGCATCATCAGGATTATGATCTGTTCTCGCTCGGGCCGGATGGGCAGCCAGGGCACGACGACGTCACGAACTGGGAATGACGCTGCGCGGTGACAGACGAGAGGCGGGAAGCTGAACGAGCCCCGATCGCCCGGCGCCGATCGCCGCGCGCCGGCTCTTGGGTTTACGCTCATCGAGTTGGCGTTGGTGACGGTCGTGCTGGCGTTGCTGCTGATCGCGGCTGTTCCCAACCTCCAGCGGACCGCGCAGCGGATGCGCGTCGAACACGTCGCCGTGGCACTTACCCAGCTCCTCCGCGCGGCGCACGAGCAGGCGGTGTCGAGCGCTCAGTGCGTCGTCTGGATCTGGGACGAGGGCGCGCAACGTGCGCGCATCGAGCCTGAGACGGCAGAGGGCGCAAAGACCGCCAGCCCGCCCCCTCAGGTCCCGTCCGCGATGAAGAGCGTCTCGGTGCCCGATGGGTTTTCCATCGCGCTCACGCGAAACGGGGCGAGGGTGGAGTGCGGGTGCATCCGATTTTTTCCAGACGGAACCAGCGAGCCCGCCGCCCTCTCGGTGCGCTTTCGGGAGCACGCGTTGACGGCCAGTGTGGATGAAACGACCAGCCGCGTCCGCCTCGCAGCAGGGACTGCTGCTCGTTGAGGCCGTCCTTGCGGCGGTGGTCATCGCCGTCGGCATCGTGTTCATCAGCCGAGGGCTCGGCAGCCAAGTGGGAGCCCTGCGCACGCTTGAGGAATACGACACGCTGCTGTCGCTCGCGCGCACGCAACTGGTGGCGCTGGAAGGCGAGTTACGCTTCGGGCGGTTGCCGAGCGACGTGCAGCAACGATCCTTTGAGCCGCCGTACGAAGGGTATCAGTGGACGGTTCGCGCAACGCCCCTGCCGGAGGAGCCATCGAACCCCACGGCGGTCTCGATGAGCCGCGTGAGGCTGACGGTGACGCGCGCGACCGGTTCCTCTCGAGTGCTCAGCCTCTCGGCGGTTTGGCCCACCGCAGCGATTCCCGGGGCCTGGTCCCAATGACTCGCAGGAAACGCCTTGTGTCATCCTCCGCATGCGAGCCATCGACATGTCTCCGCTCGCTGTGACGCGCAAGCCGCGCAACCGCCGCGGCCTCCTCACTGTTTTCGGATTCACGTTGGTGGAATTGCTGGTCGCGGTGACGATGACGGCGATCCTGTTTGTCGGGTTGGGCACTCATTTGCGCGGCGGGATCGCGGTGTGGCAGCGGGTGACGACCAAGACGGAGGCGATGCAGCGACAGCGCGTCGCGTTGGAACGGCTGGCGCGTGACCTGGCCCAAGCCATCGTGTATGATGACCGGAACGAGTCCTACGGGGCGGGGAAGCTCCCCGAGCCGATGTTTGAGCGCGAGGAGCTAAGGATGTTTACCGTGTCTTCCGCGTCTCACGACTCACCCGGGCGCGTGCAGTTTGTCACGTACCAGTGCGGGGCGATCAACGGGACCGACGGGTTGTGGCGAACAAGCCGTTCGCTGAATCAACTTCGGCTCTCCCCAGCCGGCGCTGTGCCGGCGCTGGTGTTGCCGGGATGCCGCTCCCTCTCCTTGCAGTACGCGTCGCTCCCGGCGGATCCAGCCATCCCGCTTGAGTGGCTCCCGTCATGGCGCGATCCGATCGCCAGGCTGCCGCGGCTCATCAAGGCCTCATTGGTGATCGATTCGGAGGGCCGTCGGGAAACGGTCGAGCGGATCTTCGCGATCCCTTCGGGCGTGATGGACGTTCCGCAACCGACGCCAGTGTGATGCCGCGCGCACGGGGACAGTCCGGATCGCTCTTGATCATCACGCTCTGGCTCGTCGCGATCCTTGCGGTGTTGGCGATGGCCATCGCGCGCTACCTCTCGACGGAGATCAAGCTTGCGAGATACCGGCTGGCCCGCGAGCAAGCCGCGGCGCTGGCGCGCAGCGGCGTGTATCTTGCCATGCAGCGGCTGGCGCAAGATGCGGAGCAGGAGCCGTATGATTGGTTGGGCGATGAGTGGGCCTCCGCGCCGGGTGCCGAAGAGTCGGAGGATCCCGCGGCATGGGTCGTGCCGGTGACGCTGGGTGAGCAGCGGCCCGAGGCTGACGTGGTGGTCACGATCGTCGATGAAGAACGCAAGCTCCCGCTCAACCTCGCTGAGAAAGCGTCACTGGCGTTGCTCTTGGGCGACGACGCCCTGGCGCAGACGATTGTGGAAGCCCGCGATGCGGAGAGCCCTTCAAATCCGGCCGAGGACCGACCGACACAGATCCCGCCCTATGTCGCGAAAGACGGCGGGTTTGTCGCGCCTGAAGAGCTGATGGACCTGCCCGACGTGACCCCTGAGCTCTACCGCACGCTGCGCGCGAACACCACGCCGTATCTCACCGCCGCCCAGACGCTCAACCTCAACACCGTGACCCCGGAGGTCATGAGCGCCCTCGGTTTGACCAAGAGCGCGATTGACGCCGTCGTTCGGTTTCGAGACGGCCTGGACGGCCCGGCGGCCCACACGCAGGATGGGATCTTCACGCAAGCCGGCACCGCCGTTCTTGACGCGCTTGGCGCGACAGCGCTGATCGATGCGGATCGGACGCTGCTCGCTTCCGACCGATTCGGGGTGCGCTCCGAGACGTTTACGGTGGTGGCTGAGGGGCGCGCCGGACAGCCGCTCGTGCAAGTCCGCGTGACCGCTGTGGTGCGGCGGGCGGGATGCGCGGATCACGTTCCCGCGCCCTGCATCGTGGCCTGGAGAGAGAGCTGATTCAAATGGGGAATGCGGAATGGGGAATGCGGAATCACGGGAATTCGTGACATGGCAACACGGATTGTGGTGGAGTGGACGCGGGCGAGCCTTCGTGTGGCGCTGGCTGAAGGCGGCAGCAGGCGGTACCGCCTGCTGGCCCTGCACGTCCTGCCGATCACAACCGGGGCGGCGGCAATCCCCGAGCCGCTGCGCGAGCGGCTCGGGAAGATCGCTTCGGGCTCAGCGCGCGTGATCGGCGTGGTGCCTCGCGAACAGGTCATCACCCGCGTCGTCGCCTTCCCATCGACGCAGGTGGCGGAGCTCGCCCAGATGGTCGCGCTCTATGCGAAGGGCCAGCTGCCGTATCCGCCAGAGCAGACCGTGGCGGATTTTCACGTCGTGAGCCGGCAAGGAGGATTCAGCACGGTCGCGATCGTCATCTGCCAGCGCGAGGTGGTGGAACAGCACCTGGCGATCCTGCGCGAGGCGGGACTCAGCCCGAGCCTGTTCACCGTCAGCTCATGGGGCGTGCTCGGGTGGTACCAGCGTCTTCGGGGCGGCGCAGAAACGGAGAAAGGGAAAAAGCTGCCCGAGGAGCCGAGCCTGGTCCTCAACATCGATGAGACCCGAACGGACTTGGTGTTTGTCGCAGACAATCGCGTGCTCTCCAGCCGCAGCATTGGTCAAGGCGCCCTGGATTGGGAGAGGGTGGGCGACCCGACAGAGCTACTTGCGCTTGAGATCGACCGCAGCCGCGCGTCGCTCCGCAAGGAGCTCCCGGGTCGCGAGATGCGTTCGTTCATCGTCACGGGGACGGGCGCATTGGCTCATTGGGCGCCTGAGCTGTCCCGGCGGCTTGGGGTTCCTGCAGTGGTGATTGAGGCGGACCAACCGTGGCGGGGCTCGGTGCCGGATCATCCCGAAATGATTTCCCCGGTCGTCGCAGGAGGGCTCGCGTGCAGCGATTCCGCACAGTGGCTCAACCTCACTCCGCCGGAGCTGCGCGTGCAGCTTGGCCATCGCCGGCAAGTTCGCGAGCTGGTGACGGTCAGCGCATTCCTCATTGGGGCGCTGGCGTTGGGGGCCGGCGTGCTTGGCATGCAGATGATTCGCGAGCAGCGTAGCAATCGGCAGCTTGATCGCGCGTTGGCGAGCCTTGAGCCGACGGCGCAGCAACTTCAAGCCAAAGGCCGGACCACCCACGCGATCGTGACCATCCTTGAGGAGCGACGCCGGCTCGCCGCGGATCTCTCCGAGGTGTTCCGGACGAGCGCCGAGCGTGTGGCGTTGGAGGGGCTCACCTTTGAGCGGGCCCGACGGGAAATCGTGCTTCGGGGTTCAGCCCCGTCGACCCAAGCGGTGCTTGACTACATGACCCAGCTCAACCGTTTGGAAGGCATCAGCGGCGTGGAGTTGAAGTACTCAACCAGGCGCGCAAGCTCTGCCGGGGAGCGCACGGAATTTGAGATCGTGCTGCATCAGCGGCTCGGTGCGGCAGTGCCCGCGGGCGCGCCACCCACGGATCCGTCGTAATCCATGGCTGTGCTCAAAGGCGTGATGACCCTGCGACCTCGCGAGCGCCGGTTGGCGCTTGTGGCGTTGATGGTGATCGGCTGCTGGATCGTCGTCTCATGGGTGGTGCAGCCGTTATGGGAGCATCTCCGCACCCTGCGGCTTGAGGTGGCGACCCATGCGGAGAAACTCGGCGCGATCAACCGGCTGCTCGCGCAAGCCCCCGCGATCGAACGCAGGTATCGCGAGATGGCTGGCTATCTCCAGACGCAAGACGATGAGCGCGGGCAGGGAACCTTCTTGAAGGAGTTAGAGGTCTTGGCCCGCGCGGCCAACGTCCAAGTGAACCTGAAACCCCGATCCATGAAACCCGAGGAGCGCCTGAACCGCGTTGAAGTGGAATTGGATATCGAGGGTTCGCAGCCAAGCCTCCTGGGATTTCTCGATGCGCTCTTGAGGATGCCCAGGCTCCTCACCATTGAGCGACTGCGGATTGCTCCTGTGCCCGCCGACGAGCACCTGCTGCGGTCCAACCTCGTTCTTCACGCCCTCACCCTCAAGTAAGTCGCTTTTGCTCTCTCAAAGAGCTGGGAGTGCCTGAAGTTGGCTTCACACCGCTGAAGCGCAACGGTGCGCAGAATCGCAGGATGGGTGCTCCGACAAGGACCTCTTAGTGTCCTGAGTTGTAAAAACGTTGCGGATGTCTGACTGTACCGCAGGCCGCAAGGAGGCGGGTCCTGTCACGGCGGACCCTTCGTCCATCCTCGCCCGGCGACTATCGCGCCGGTTCTGCGGGCGGGCGAAGGGGACCCCCGCCGTGCCACCCGCCCAGCCGAGTTGGCGAACGAGTTTCTGACTCAGGACGCTAGTGAGAGGCACCAACGGTTTGGTAGTGTCAAGTTTGGCGGGTGACGCGGAGCGGGGGCCCCTGCCGCCCGGAGCCGACGACGGCGATAGTCCGGCGCGGCGAGGACGGCGGGGGTCGTGCAGCGGCAGGCCCTGCCAAACTTGACCGTTACCAACGGTTTCTCTTGACATGCAAGATTACCATGCTATGATACTCAGTAACTCTCTACCTAGAGAGTGATCATGGATACGATTACTAACGTCTATTTGCTGAAAGATTTAGCGCGGCTCAGCGGACACTCGATTCATACGATCAAGTTTTATCTAAAGTTGGGTTTGATCAAAGAATCCGGACGAAGCCCTCAGACACGATTTCGGTATTTCGACGATACGACGCTTGCGGTGCTGTCTCAGATTCGAGCCTTGAGGAAACAGGACAACAGTCTCGCAGAGATTGCCGCACTCCTCAGCAGGACCAGCCCGAGTGCAGGATTGAGGGTTCAGGATTCGGGGCCCTTACCCCGAACCCCGAACCCCGAACCCCGAACCTCGAGCATCGGATGAGTTACTATGCGGTGCTGGGGTTGACGAAAGAACCTTTTTCCACGAGCCCTGATCCCGCGTTTTTCTTCCGCTCCACCTACCACGCTCAGGCCTTAGCCCGCTTGGAAATCGCCATCCGGCTGCGCCGAGGGCTCTCGCTGATCCGCGGCGATGTGGGCGCCGGGAAGACCACGCTTGCGCGCACGCTGGTCTCCGGGTTTCCTCAAGAAGACGGCTTTGCCTTCCACATGATCCTTGATCCCTCCTTT